>CAVKTW010000089.1:0-2976 GCA_963659085.1 Candidatus Methanomethylophilaceae archaeon
GGCCATCGTGCCGTGGATCGCCGCGCACGCGCCGCGCTTCAAGCAGGGCGCGTGCGTCATCGACATCGCGGGCATCAAGCGCGGCATTCTCTCGGAATTCCGTCGCGCGTTTCCGACGCCGCCGACCGCGTGGACGTTCGTGGGCGGCCACCCCATGGCGGGGCGCGAGGTGTCGGGTTACGAGAACGCGCTCGCCACGCTCTTCGACGGCGCGTCCATGATCCTCGTGCCGCCCGACCCGCTGGACGAGACGCTTGAATCGCGTCTGCGCGACTTCTTCCACGCCCTCGGCTTCGCGCGTGTCATCGTCACCGACGCCGCGCACCACGACGCGATGATCGCCTTCACGAGCCAGCTCTGCCACGTCATCGCGACGGCTTACGCGAGGGACGCGCTCGTCCCCGAGACGGTTGGTTTCTCGGCGGGCAGCTACGCCGACATGACGCGCATCGCCACGCAAGACCCGGCGATCTGGAGCGAACTCTTCCTCTCGAACGCCGACGCGCTCCTCCCCGTCCTCGACCGCTTCCAGGCCCGCCTCGGCGAGGTGCGCGAGGCTCTTCAGTCGGGCGACCGCGCGGGGCTGGCGCGGATCATTTCCGAAGGGGCCGCCGCCAAGAAAAGGGAACAATGTTTGGCTCGTGCCTGAAACTCGACGTGCGCGGCACGTCGCACGCGACGGCGATTCGGTTCTCGCTGTCCGCCTTTCCCGCCGGACTTCGTTTGGACGCGAAAGCCTTTGCCGCGTTCATGGCGCGGCGCGCGCCGGGGCGCGACCGCCTGTCGACGGCGCGGCGCGAGCGCGACGAGGTTGAATTCCTCTCCGGCTTCCGCGACGGCGTGACGACGGGTGGGACGATTGAGGGGCGCGTCGCGAACACGGATGTCCGCGCCGCCGACTACGGGGCGAACCGCACCGTGCCGCGCCCCGGACACGCCGACTTCGGCCAGTGGGTGCGCGAGGGGCGCATCCCGACGGGGGGCGGCAAAAACTCCGGGCGGCTCACGGTCGCGCTCTGCGCGGCGGGGGGCTTGTGCGTTCAAGCGCTTGCCAAGCGCGGCATCGAGGTCGCGTCCACGATCACGCGCATCGGCGAGGAGACGGATTCCGCCCGATTCGAGACGGCGATTGACGCGGCGCGGCGCGACGGCGATTCCGTGGGCGGTGTCGTCCGCTGCGTGATTTCATCCCCGCCCGTCGGCCTCGGCGGCGCGTTGTCCGACGGGCTTGAGAGCGCACTCTCCGCCGCGCTCTTCGCGATCCCCGGCGTCCGCGCCGTCTCCTTTGGCGACGGACTCGCCGCCGCGCGTTCCCGTGGCTCCGCGTTCAACGATGCGTTCACTGTCGAGCGCGGCGAGGTGAAGACTTTGACGAACCGCCACGGCGGGATTTTGGGCGGGATGACGAGCGGCATGCCGATTGTCTTCGATGTCTTCCTCAAGCCCACGCCGACACTTTTCAAGGAGCAACAGTCCGTCGATCTCGCCACGGGACAGGCGGCGACACTCGCGATGAAAGGGCGGCACGACCCGTGCATCGTCCGCCGCGCCCAGCCCGTCGTGGAGGCGCTCGCCGCGTTCACGCTCCTGGACGCGATCCTCGCGGAGGAGAAGGCGCATCCGCGTATTTGCCTCACGCTCACCGGCAAGACGCTTCAGGAGGATATCGAGCAATTCCAGCGCGAGCGGCTTTTCGTCGATCTCGTCGAACTGCGGGCGGATCTCTTGACCGCACGCGAGCGCGCAAAGGCGTTCGCGTTCCCGGACGCGCTGAAAGCCCTTTCCTCGCCGCCGCGCCCCGTGCCCGTCATCTTGACGATGCGCCGCGTTCGGGACGGCGGCCAGGCGACGATGAGCGAGCAGGCGCGTAAAACGTTTTTCGCGGAGACGCTCGCGAAGGGCGCGTTCGCCTACGTCGATTTCGAGGACGACTTCCGCGACGCGGAGTTGTCCGCGTTGGCGCGGGCGCGAGGGACGCGGATTGTCCGCTCCCTGCACGACTTCACGAGCCCCGTCCCGAACCTCGCCGCCAAACTTCGCGCGATGGTCAACGGCACGGACGAGATCGCCAAAGTCGCGTTCATGCCGCGCACGCTCGACGACGTGGCGCGTCTCTTCTCGATGAAGTTCCCCGCCGCGAACGAGGCGATTGTGATCGCGATGGGGCCCAAGGGTTTGGCGACGCGCGTTCTCGCCTCGCGTCTGCACGCGCCGTGGATCTACGCCTCGACGGGCGACGCGCTCGCCTCCCTCGGCCAGGTCTCGCCGCGCGAACTCGTGCGCGACTATCGCGTCCGCGCGGTCTCGCGGGAGGCGACGCTCTTTGGCGTGACGGGCTTTCCGCTTGCGAAGACGCGCTCGCCGGAGCTCCACAACGCGGCGTTCGCGCGTGAGGACGAGGACGCGGTGATGATTCCCTTCCCGTCCGAGACGGCGCGGGAGGCGTTGCGCTTCATGGCGAAGATGAAGATGCGCGGCCTCGCGGTGACGATTCCGCACAAGAAGGCGGTGATGCCGCTCCTCGACCGGTGCGACGCGCTCGCCCGCCGCGTGGGCGCGGTGAACACGGTCACGCGCGATGGAAACGGCCGCCTCGTCGGGTCGAACACGGACGTCACGGGCTTCGCGGAGGCGTTCACGCGCTTCGCGGGCGACGTGCGCGGCCAGCGCGTCGCGCTCTTGGGCGCGGGGGGCGCGGCGCAGGCCGTCCTCGTCGCCTTGCGCGACTTGGGCGCGCGCGTGACGGTCTTCCACCGCGCGACGCCGCCGGGCGCGTTCGACATTCTCGTCAACGCGACGCCCGTCGATCCCATTCCCGATTACGTGTTCTCCGGGCGCGAGCGCGTCTACGATCTGCGCTACGTCCCCGAGGAGACGCCCCTGATGGCGCGGGCGCGGCGGGCGGGCTGCCCCGTCGAGAACGGCTTTTCGATGCTCGCCGCGCAAGCGGCCCGCCAGCGTCAATTATGGTATAAT
>CAVKTW010000090.1:0-6246 GCA_963659085.1 Candidatus Methanomethylophilaceae archaeon
GTCGACGTGTTGTGCGAGCACCCCGATGCGCCTGTCGAGACGTTCGCGCGCGCGTGGGTGAAAGACCCCGTCTCCACGCACGGCACGGGCTGCACACTGTCGGCGGCGTTGGCGGCCGAACTCGCCTTGGGCGCGTCCCTGCGCGAGGCCGTTCGCGGCGCGAAGGATTACGTCCACCGCGTCATCGAACACGGCTTCCTCGTCGGGGATCGGTGCGGCGTGTTAGGCTTCCGGTAGGCGGCAGAGACGCGCGGAGATGCGCGTCAGGGGGATTGCGGTCAACGCCGCGACGGCGCGTCGGTAGGCTTCGAGCTGCGGGGCGTGGCGTTCGGGGTTCTTGAGGGAACTCTTGAAGTCGATGATCTCGGCGGCGAGGCCGTCGGGCGTCGAGAAGAACGTCACGCGGTCGAAGCGACCCGACATCCACGCGCCGTCGAGGAAGACCTCGAAGGGCTTTTCACGCCAGAGCTCGACAAACCCCGCCGGGCGCGGGAACGCGGGCGAGAAAAGCGTCTTTTCCATTTTCGCGTGGCCTTCGAGGCCGCGTTGGCGGGCGTCTTCGCGGGCGGTCGTGCGACGGAAAAGCGTTTCGGCCGCGATGTCGGTGTCGACGTGGAGCGAGGGGAGGAGGCGGTGGACATCGGCGCGTTTCGCCCGCGTGACGGGCGTCGCCTCGTGCGTCTCCGCACGGACGGGCGTGTCCGCGCTCGGCGCGTCCGCGAGCGAGACGACCTCGCGGTGTTCGAGATTGTCACGGAGCGTCGCGTTCTCCACGAGCGCCCGGCGGACGATCTCCGAGAAGCGCAGGGTCGTTCCGTTCGCGGCCTGCGGGTGGAGAATGAGCGTCATCGCTTTCTTGGCTCGCGTGAGCGCGACGTAGTAGGTGCAGAGTTCCTCTTGCGTCTTGCGGATCTTCTGCCTCTCGAAGGCCTCTTGGAGGCGCGGGTGGAGTTGGGCGACGCGCCTGTCCGGCATGGGGAGAACCCAGCCGTCGCCTTGGAGGATCTCCTCTTTCGAGGTCTCAAGCCCGTTCGGCTCGAAGAGGGGGACGATGACGTAGTCGAACCCCAGCCCCTTGGCGTGGTGGATCGTCATGATCCTGATCTTCCCCTCGTCGGCGTGCGTCCGCTTCTTTTGCGAGGCGAGGTAGTCCTCGAAGTCGGAGAGGTGCGTGTCGGGCTTCAGGATGAGCTCGAACTCGGCGGCGGCGCGGAGCATATCCGTGTAGCGCGCTTCCGTGAAGGCGTCCCAAGCCTGCGCGGGGTCTTTCGCCAACGCGCTTCGCAGTTCGCGGAACGTCCGCACGAGACCCCGCTCGGCGAACGCCTTGGCCATTTCAAGGGACAACGCGCCTTGGGACGGCACGCCGTCGCGATACCGCTCGCGGGCGAGGGGCGTCAGCAGGAAGTGGCGGTAGGCGAGCGCGTCCGCCGGGTGGTCGGCGAGTTGGACGAGGTCGAGGAAGCCGGAGAGGGCCGAGGTGCTCAACAAATCTGTCTCGCCCTCCCAGACGAGTCCTTCGACATGGCGTCGCTTGAGTTCGTCCGCGAGGAGTTTTCCCAACTCGTTGCCGCGCACGAGGATCGCCGTGGAGACGCCGCGTCGGCGGGGGTCGTCTTCCGCAAGGCCGAGCGTCGCCTCGATGGCGCGGAAGACGGGATCGATGAAATCCTCCTTTCGGGTCGCGCCTCGCGCACGGACGGCCTCGTCAAGGCGGACGAACCCACGGATGGTCTCGTTGTGCGCTTTGTGGAGGGGGGAGGACCAGGCGGGAAATTCGCTCTTGACGAGACCTTGCTCGTCGGAGAAGATGGCGTTGACGGCCTCGACGATGGCGGGGCCCGACCGGTGCGTCTCGTTGAGTTCGCGGATCTCGTAGAACCCGGAGGCGCGTTCGTTTTGGAAGATCGAGATGTCGCCGTTCCGCCACCCGTAGATGGCCTGCTTCGAGTCGCCGACGACGAAGAGCGCCTTCTCGCCGTTGGACTGCTTGGCCTCGTCGATGAGGTTCGCGAGCGCTTTCCACTGCTCGCGGCTCGTGTCCTGGAACTCGTCCAGCGCCCAGGCGCGGATGTGCGAGTCGGTGCGGTATTCGAGGGCGAGGCGGCTGTCGTCCGGCAGGGCGGCGATGAGGCGCGGCACGTCGTCGAAGACGAGATGCCCGCGCGCGCGGACGCGCGTCTCGTAGAGTCGCTCGAACGCCTTGAGAAGATGTCCGTAGCCTTGGGCCAGGTGGAGTTTCTCGTTGAGCGACCACGCGAAGACGTCGCGGAGGGCCTGCCGCACGACGCGCGTTTCGTCGCGTGAGAGGTCGAAGGTTCTCCTGTTGAACGTGAAGCTGTAGGGGTGGTCGTCGAAGTAGGTGTCGATCTTTTCCAAGAGGGCCCCCGCGAGACCCCGGGCGCCTGTGAACGTTCCGTGGAAGGCACGGATCCACTGCGCGAAGGCTTGCCACTTGTCGCGGTCGGGCGAGGCGGCGAACGTCTCCTCGATGCGCGTCGCGTCGCGTCGGAGGCGTTCGCGGCCGTCGTGTGGCGAAAAGAGGAAGTCGACATCCTCCCCGAAGACGGTCGCCGCGTCGCCCCACGCGCGAGGGTCGCCGTTCGCGGCGAAGGCCTTGTGCCACGTGGCGATGATCGCCTTGTAGCCCTGGACGAACGATTTCGCGTTCTCGTGGTTTTTCGCGAGGCGGAAGGCGTCGTCGAAGGCGGCCCGCTCGGCGGGGTTCGTCCGGTGCAGGAGCGTGGAGGCGACTTGCGCCTGCGCGAGTTTCTCGGAATAGGGGCCCATGATCTCGATCTCGCCGAGGAGGCCCAGCTCCAGCGGGAAGACGCGCAGGATGCGCATGAGGAAGCTGTCGAGCGTGCCGATCTGCGAGAGGTGCTGCGTGGCGATGACGGTTCGCAACGCGGCGGCCTCGTGCGCGTCGGTCGCGGCGCCGTTTGCGAGGCGCGTCACGAAACGCGCGAAGATCTCGCCGGCGGCCGCGCGCGAGAAGGTGAGCGCGACGATCTCCTGCGGCTTGACGCCGTGTTTGAGCAGGGCGACGAGATACTTGACGAGCTGATACGTCTTGCCCGTTCCGGCCGAGGCTTCAATGAGAAGGTTCATCGAGTCGCCCCTCCTGATCGCGGATCCATGTTTCGGACACCGTCTCCTCGGGCGAGGGGTGGAGCCACTTCCCGTAATCGGCCTTCCACACGTTCTTTTTCCCCGGCGGCCAAAAGATGCCGCGCTCGATGCGGCGGATGGTGTCCTTGATTTTCGTCTCCACCTCCGGGAGGTCGTCGCCGCGAAAGACGCACGGCTCGTCCATCTCGTCGGTGAAGACCACGCTCTCGGCCGTTTTCCCGAGGACGCAGTAGGCGGCCGACAGGTTCTCCCGCGTGAGACCCGTGACGTCCGCGTCGGCGCCGCTCGTGAGCATCGCGCAGTAGAGGGGCAGCTGGACGCTCGCCGCGTCGATTCTCTCAGGCCCGTCCCACGTCTTGTAGTCGATGACGCACCAACGGTTCTCGCGTTCGTTGTAGTCGATCCTGTCGCATTTGCCCTCGATGAGCGTCCGTCGGGCGGGGTCGTCCGCCGAGGGGAAATAGGAGACCGCGAGTTTGCGCTCGCTGTGGCGGATGACCCATCCCCTCTGGCGTCGCGCGGCCTGAATCGCGGCGAAATCGGCGAGCCGCCGCTTGACGCTCTCGCCCTGCATCCACACGATGGCGGGGAGGTTCGTCCCGAAGCGCGAGGCGAGCAAGTCGTCGACTTGTTCCTGAAGGAAGCGGCGGATCTCCTCCGCGTCGTCCGAGTCCTTGACGGGACTTCCCGCGAACGCCTCCAGCGATTCGTGCGCGAGGTTGCCGTATTCGCTCGCGTCCAGCTCCTCGGCGCGGAAGGAGAGCTTCTTCTTGCCAATCACGCGGCGCACATAGTAGGTGAAGGGGCAGCGCAGATACGCGTCGAGATCCGACGGCGAGGTTTTGAGAAGGGGGGTGTCTTCCGCCGGGATGGGCAGGTCGAGACGCCACGACGGGGGGAGCGCGTAGGGGGGATCTTCGCGGGCGAGGGATTCCTCTCCGTAGAAGCGCGTCACGCGCCGCGCGAGATCCTTGTCGTCGTCCGTCTCGAAGAGGAGGCGCGAGGGCTTCTGCGCGTCGCCTTTCGCGTCCACGGCGTGGAAGAAGATCTTGACGGCGCCCGGGGCGCGGCTTTCGAGGGCGAAACGCAGGATGGCGCGGTCGCGCTTTTCCTTCGCGTCGTTGTCGGCGAGTCCCAGGCGGTGGCGCAGGGAGTCGGGCAGGAAGGGATGCCCGACGGTCGACTCCGGCACGCACCCCTCGCAAAAGCCCGCGATGACGAGCTCCGGCGTTTCGAGGAAGCCGAGTTCCATCCAGCCGTCCGTGAGGATGACGTCGCCCGCGTCGGGTTCGAGTTCGTAAGTCTCCTCCCGCAGGCGGAGCGAGAAGAGGGCCTCGGCCTCGGGGTCGTCGCGGTCGTCGTCGGGAAGGCACTCCGCCATGAGCGCGTTGACCGTCTCGGCGGCGGCGACGAACTCGCGGTCGGCGCGTCGTCGTTCGTCGAGGCGGATGCCGTGGAAGATGCTCGCGAGAAGCGCCCGCAGCGGCTTTTTCGAGAGTTCCTCGTCCACGAAGTCGACGATGAGGCGGAGTTTCCCGTGGAGGTGGCCTTTCAGGGCGGTCAGCGTCTCCGGGAGGAGTTTGGCCTGCGCGTGGTCGAGGGCGTTGAGGGCCGCCGTGATGTCCTCGTCCGAGAGGGCGAGTTTCCTCTGGATGTGGCGGCGGATGTCGGCGCTCCGCAGGAAGGCCGAGAACGTCGCGTAGTCCCGCGTCTTCTTGAGGGTGACGATCTGCGCGACGAGATGCCCCAGGGACGATGTGATGAGCCGCGTGGCGGCGGGGTTGTGGATCTTGAGGCCCTTCGCCTTGAACGCCGACTCGATCTCCGGGAAGAGCGCGCTGTCGGCGACCGAGAGGGCGGGATACGCCTCATCGTCCTTGACGGCGGCGAAGAACGACGCGATCCGCTCGGCCTCGTCCTGCGGCGAGGCGCACCGCGTGATGGACGCGAAGGGAACGAGGGGCGAGGGCGCGGGATCGGGCGGGAGCTGCGCGTGGATGTCCTCGACGCGGAGGATCTCCTCGATCTCCGGGTGGTCGAACGTGGCCTGCTGGAGGGCGAGGAGGCGGTCTTCCTTGCCGCGCGCGCGAAGGTGCCGCCGCGCGTTCGCCTCCAAGTCGGCGCACACGCGCCAACGCTCGAACTCGTCGGGACGCTCCTTTTCGACGACGGACGCGACGTCCTGAAAGGTGAGGGCCTTCGGCGCCAGGAGCGCGCGCAAGTCCACGTAGTCGCGCGCGCGTTCGAGGCGCGTCTCGAAGGGCGCGGCGGGGTCTTGCGCCTTCAGGGCGGCGGCGAACGCGAGAAGCTCGTCGCCGCGCGTCGTCGCGGATTTCTCGTCCACGAGGAACGTGGACGGCGTCTTGACGAGGGGCGGGATGACCGCGCCGAATCGTTCGGCGAGGGCGCGTCGGAGCCGCCGCGAGGATTGCGACGTCGGCACGACCACGCAGACGTGGGCGAGGGACTTCGCGCCGCTGGGCAACACGCGGACACGCTGGGCGAGGTCGTCAAGTGTTTTCTGCAAAAGGGACTTCATGGTTTCACGGGTGCGGAAAGCCTCTCGCGTCTACCGCGAACGTTTCCATGATTCCAATTATACCATAATGCCGCGCCACAGACAGTCGGCCTCGCTTATGGTATAATCTTTCCATGAGCACGAACAAGATCACCATGACCTACCGCGTCCCCTACGCCGACACCGACCAGATGGGCGTCGTCTACTACGGGAACTACCTGACGCTCTTCGAGCGCGCCCGCAACGAGCTCATGCGCGCGACGGGCTACACCTACAAGCGGTGCGAGGCGGAGGGTTTCATGCTCCCCGTCGTCCACGCCGAACTGGACTACAAGAGCCCCGCCCGCTACGACGACCTCCTCGACGTCACCGCGTGGGTCTCGGCCCAAAAGGGCGTCCGTCTGGAGATCGCCTGCGAGGTGCGCCGCCACGGGGAGGACGAAATTCTCGTCAAGGGCTTCACCCGCCACTGCTTCGTCTCGACGAAGACGTTCCGCCCCGTGCCGCCGGGCGACGCCTTCCTCGCCTCCTTGCATCTGGCCTACTTCAACAGCAGACACGACCCATAGGCGTTGACGACGTTCGTCGCGGTCGCG
>CAVKTW010000091.1:0-2744 GCA_963659085.1 Candidatus Methanomethylophilaceae archaeon
ACATCCAGAAGTTCACCGAGGGCGCGTTCCGCGACTGGGGCTACGCGCTCGCGACACGCGACTATGGCGCACAGTTGATCGGCGAGGGCCCGTGGCGTTCGTTCAAGAACCCGAAGACCGGGCGCGAGATCGTCGTCAAGGATTGCATCTGCGACGCCTTCCTCCAGCAGATTCTGACGCGACCGGCCGACTACGACGTGATCGCGACGCTGAACCTCAACGGCGACTACGTCTCCGACGCGCTCGCGGCGACGGTGGGCGGCATCGGCATTGCGCCGGGCGCGAACATCAACTACCAAACAGGTGTCGCCGTCTTCGAGGCGACGCACGGGACCGCGCCGAAATACGCGAACCTCGACAAGGTGAACCCCGGCTCGCTCATCCTCTCCGGCGAGATGATGCTCCGCTACATGGGTTGGACGGAGGCGGCCGACAAGATTCTCGCGGCGATGGACACGGTCATCGCGGCGAAGACCGTCACCTACGACTTCGCGCGTCAGATGGACGGCGCGAAAGAGGTGAAATGTTCCGAGTTCGGCAACCTCCTCGCCGACGCGATGTGAGATGAAGACGCGGCAGTTCTGGTATCCGCTTCCCGAACGGCTCATTGCGCAGCATCCGGCCGCCGAGCGCGGCACGGAGAAGATGATGGTGCTCCACCGCGACACGGGCGTTTTGGAGCATCGGCACATCGCGGACATCGTGGAGTTCATCACGGCGAACGATCTCCTTGTCGTCAACGACACGAAGGTTTTTCCGGCGCGGCTTTTGGGCGAATGGCCCGACACGCACGGCGCCGTCGAGATGCTCCTCGTCTCCCCCGCCCCGATGGACGGCGTTGAAACACAGGTGTCCACGAATCTTCACGAATCTTCACGAAATCCCGATTCGTGTTCATTCGTGTCAAATCGTGGCTCAACTCTCGTTTGGAACGTGATCATCGGCTCCGGGCGGACGTGCCGCGTCGGTCAGGAGGCGGTCTTCGGGCCGCACGGCGAATTGAAGGCGACTCTCCTGAAGCCTCTCACGGGCATCGGGATGTGGCAGGTCGAATTCGCCTGTGCGCGGCCGCTCATGGACTTGCTCGACGAGTTCGGCCACACGCCCGTGCCGCCCTACGTGAAGCGCGAGGGGACGGCGGCGGAGGAGGCGGAGGATCGCGTCCGCTACCAAACGATCTACGCGCGCGAAGTCGGCTCGGTCGCCGCGCCGACGGCGGGACTGCACTTCACCGAGGCGATTTTCGACGCGCTCGCGCGCAAGGGCGTGAGGCGCGTCGCCGTCACGCTCCACGTCGGCCCTGGCACGTTCCGCCCCGTCAAGGCGGAGAACATCGAGGATCACCAAATGGATTTCGAGGCGTTCACCGTGCCGCCGGAGACGGCGGCGGCGATCAACGCCTGCAAGGCACGTGGCGGGCGCGTCTTCTGCGTTGGCTCGACGACGGTGCGGACGCTGGAGACGGTCGCCGCCTCGACCCCGGACGGCACGGTCGTCGCGGGCTCGGGCGCGTCCAACATCTTCATCTACCCGCCCTACACGTTCCGCGTCTGCGACTGCATGCTGACGAACTTCCACCTGCCGCAGTCGACGCTCCTCATGATGGTCTCGGCTCTCGCGGGGCGCGAGCGCGTCCTCTGCGCGTATGCGATGGCGGTGCGCGCGAACTACCGCTTCTTCTCCTACGGCGACTGCATGCTGATCGTATGAGCCTCGTTCTCTTCACGCTTCTGCTGCGGCCGCTCGTCCCGCCCGACGAGTTGCCGTTGAGCCTACAAAACGAGGTCGATCACGCGCTCGTGTGCGCGACGAACCTCCCGCCCGCGACGAACGAGGCTTCTCTCGCGGCGCAAGAGGAGTTCGCCGCGCTGTTCGCGACGAACGCGCCCGCCGAACGGGCGCTCCGCCTTGTCTCGACGCAGAAGGACGGCGGCTGGTTCTATCGCGGCACGAACGTGACGGAGGCGGCCGTGCGCCTCCTCCTCGACCTCCAAACGGCGACGCCCGCCTCCGGCGAGGCATCGGGAGCGGCGGAGTGAAGACGAAACGCCACCTCCTCGGCATCGGCGGCGTGGGCATGAGCGCCTTGGCGACGGTGCTCGTGAAACAGGGCGATGTGGTGACGGGCTCTGACCGCACGCTCGACACGCCGAACATCCGTTTTCTCGAATCGCTCGGCGTCACGGTGTTCCCCGATGACGGCAGCGGCTTAAGCGCGGACACGGACGAGGTGATCGTCTCGACGGCGATTGAGGAGACGAACCCCGGCCTCGTCAAGGCGCGGGAGCTTTCCATTCCCGTCACGCACCGCGCCAAGGCGCTCGCCCGCGCCCTCGAAGGCCACAAACTCGTCGCCGTCGTCGGCACATGCGGGAAGTCGACGGTGACGGCGATGCTCGGCCACATTCTCGCGGACTGCGGGCTCGACCCGTTGTGCGTCAATGGCGCGAACGTCGTCGGCTGGGATGGGGCGGTTCGCTTTGGGCGCGGGGTCTACGCCGTCGCCGAAGTGGACGAAAGCGACAAATCGCTCGTTGCGTTCCGCCCCTTCGCGGCGATTGTCACGAACGCCTCCGCCGACCACTACTCGGAAGAGGAAATGAACGAAGTCTTCGATGCGTTTGTGAAGGACTGCGAAGGCCCGGTGGTGGATGGGAGGAGAGGGGAAGAGAGAGTGGAAAAGTGGAAGGGTGGAAAGGTGGAAAGGTGCGAAGGAAGAGGGGAATGGGGAATGGGGAATGGGG
>CAVKTW010000092.1:0-11202 GCA_963659085.1 Candidatus Methanomethylophilaceae archaeon
ACAGGCTTCGCGACGGGCGCGGCCTTCTTCTCAGGCGCGGGGGCGGGCGCGGGCGGCGGCGCAACCGTCGGCGCGGGCGCGGGCGTTTCCGCGACAGGCTCCTCCGCCGTCTCCTCCTTGGCCGGCTCTTCCTCGACCGTCTTCTCCTCCGTCGGCTCTTCCTCGGTCGGCTCGGTCGCTGTCTCCTCCTCGGCGACAGTCTCGTCGGTGGCAGGTTCTTCCGTCGTCGCCTCCTCCTCGGCGGCAGGCTCGTCAACAACCGCCGGCGCGGGCGTTTCAACCGGCGCGGGTGTCTCCGCCGCCGAAGCCCCAGCCTTCGCCTTCTCGGCCGCCTCGGACTCCTTCGCCTCGGCGTCAAGGGACAGCAGAAGGGCGTCGAGATCGTCCTGCGCCACGGCGGAGAAAGACAACGCCGCGCAGGAGATGGCCGCGACAAGGGCAACACAGGTGTTTTTTGTCATCATTTTAAGAACCTCATCCTTAACGTTCATATCGAATTATACTAAATGTCTGACTTTCATTCAAGATGTTCATCACGAGCCGGTGGCCGCGAGCGTGTGGCGTTTCTTCGTCCTCACGTCCTCGACGACAACCTCCGCGCCCTGCGCCGTCTTCGTGATCGAGACGACGCGGTAGGCCGTTCCGTTCAAGTCGATCTCGTCCAGCGCGACGACGGCGAACGTCTTGGGCACGGCGCCGCGCTCGTAGACGAGCGTCGCCTGAACGTCGACGGGCGTGAAGCGGATGTTCTTCTTGTTCGGCTGGATGGGGAGCGTGACGACCTTCCCGTCGGACTTGCGCACAAGCGTGACCGTCGAAAGGTCGATGGACTTGCGCACGGTCGACCCCGTGCCGACCTGCCGCAGCTCCTCCTTCTTCTCGTAGGCTTTGAGCGTGTAGCCCGTCGCCACGCCTGTCGCCTCGCCGTGCCGCTGATCGGCCGGGATGACGAGATCCTCGCCGATGACCGCCGTGAACGAGAGCCCCCGCCGGCCGTAGTTGTCCTTCTTGGACGGATCGAAGAACTCGCACCGCCACCCGTTGGGAATCTCGACGGCTCGCGTGAACACGAAGGGCACCGTCGTCTCCTTCAGCGGCAGGACGAGTTTGAGCGAGAGCGCGTAGTCGGGGTGATCCTTCGCGTTCGTGGGGTCGGTCTTCGCCTCGTATTCCTCGCGGTTCGTGAAGCCGTCGCCGTCCGCGTCACCCGCGTCGCACGCGACGCCATAACGCTTCTCCCACGCGGTCACGCGCTTTTGCTCCTCGTCCACCTCGTTGACGACGACGAGCGAAGTCCCGCACTTGGAGCACTTCTCAAGCCCCGCGTCGAGGACGGCGCCGCAACGGCACTTGACGCGCTTGACGCTCGCCAGGAAACTCCCGCCCTTCGCGTCGGGAACGGTCAAGAGAAGCGGGTTCTTCGCCTGCGTCAGAATCCTGTCGTAGGGGGCCTTCTCCAGCGTCTCCACGCCGCAGTCGGACGGCTTCAGACGCGCCACGCGGTCGAGGGCCTTTTGGGCGGCCGCCGCGTCGTCCGCCTGCGACATCGCGAAGAAGATCGCCGCGCCCGCGAGCGCCACGACGGCAAGACCCGCGAGGAGGCGGTCGTAGGTGCGCAGAAAGAAATTCGCCTGTGTCTTCATTTCGCCTCTCCCTCCCCCGCCTTCTCCAATGAGCGGAAGTCATAGACCGTGACGGAGAACCGCACGTCGAAAAGCGCGCCCGCCGCCGGATCCGTCAGAACCGTGAAGAGGGCCTCCTTCTCCTTCGGGGTCTCCTCCTTCTTCGCCGCGCCGCCGCGACGGCGCGAGGCGGGACGCGCCTCCTCCTTCTTCTCGCCGCCCAGGTTCTCAAGAAGCGTGTCCTTCTCGTGGTGGAACGAGAGATCCTTGACGACCATGAAGCGCGGCGCGGTCGCGAAGGCGTTGAGCGCCTTCGTGAGGGACGCGGGCGTCGCCTTCAAGACGAGGTTATACGTCCACGCCTCAGGCCCTTGCGGCCCCATGTCCTTCTTGGGCTCTGCCTTTTGGCGCTTGCCAGGGCGTTTGGGCCCTTGCGTCTTTTCAGGCTCTTTCTTCGCGACATCCATCTTCACGTCGATGGAGAGCGCACTCTCCACACCCGCCTCCGAGAGGAGTTCCAAGATCTCCGCGACATCCATCCACTGACGCTGAATCTGCCGCAGCAAGTCGGGCGGCGGCATCTCGCTCCCGGAGATGAACCGCTTGAAGGGCCCGAAGTCGAACGTCTCGACGAGCGTCTTCTTGTCCGCCCCGGCGGGGAGCGCGTGCAGGCGCCGCGCGTCCGAGACGACGAACTCCTTGAAGAGCGGCGGCGTGGTCGGCGCGAGCGGGCGGTCGCCCCGCGAGGCGATGGATTCCGCCTCCTCGATCCAGTCCGACAGATCCGCCGTCGCCTCCTTCAGACGCTTGACGCTCTCCGCGCACGGGTAGGGTTTCTTGCGCGAGAGGCGATCCGCCTTGTCGTTCTCGTAGTCGAGGCCGAAAGAGTCCGCGTCGCCCTCCCGCGCCGCCGTCTTCGCCGAGAGGACGCTGAACAGGACGCCGCACGCGAACAACACGGCCAGGGCGCTGACCGACGAAACGGCGATCAATTGGATTCTTGAGCGGCTCATTTGAAACTCACTTTCACCGTGAATTGCTCACAGAGGCTGTTGGCTTCCCCGACGGGGGACATCTTGTCGATCTTGACGGACGCGGGCTCGACGTTCCCCTTGGACTTCAACTTCTCGGCGAACGACTCCGCCGGCGTCTTGCCGCTCGCGGCCTTGACGCGATCCTTCCAGGCGCGAATCGTCACCTGGCCGTTCTCCCACGACTCGACCCACATGCCGGGGACGAGCGAGTCGCGGACGGCCGCGAGCGCGCGGACGGCCGACTGGCGCGAGAGGATGAGCGACCCGAAGGCGTCCGCCCGCGCCCGCTCGTCCTGCAACGCCTTCTGCGCCTCGACGACTTGCTTGTCGAACCGCTCCAAGTCGGCGGCCTTCTCGCGAACCGCGTCGCGCTGCGCCTCCAGCGCGGCCGTCTCCTCGTTGACGCCGAGCGCGAAGAGCGCGACCGCCGCGACAAGCCCGACCCCCGCCGCCGCGATGAAGGGGACACGCGCCTTCTCCTCGCGCGCGGTGATGAGCGAGGGCGGCAGGAGGTTGATCGTGTAGCGCGAGAGCGACGCCGCCTGCGCGGCGAGGCCGACCGTCGCGGCGAGATACGCCGCGTCCGTCTCCAACGCCTCGACATCCACGCGCTCGCCGACCCCGACGCGGTCGAACGGGTTGAGGAACTCGACGTCCAGGCCCAGCGCGTCGGCGAAGAACGCATCCACCTGCGGCAACAACGCGACCATGCCCGTCAGGTAGACCTTCTCCGGCGTTCCGCCCTGCTGCTGGCTGCGGTAGAAGTTGACGGAGCGCGAGATCTCGGCGTTGAGCCGCGTCATGACGGCGCGGCACGCCTTGGACACGCGGTCGGACACCTCGTCGGCGTCCTCCGTCACGCCGCCCATCGCGACATAGCCCTTCTCGACGCGGAGTTGGTCGGCCTCCTCGATGGAGCAGCCGCATGCCGTCGCGATCTCGCGCGAGATCGTCGACGCCCCGATGGGGATGAGGCGCGAGTAAACCTTGTCGCCCTCGGTGATGATGAGCGACGTGGCGCGGGAGGCGAGCCACAGCGTGATCGTGCAGGCGTCCGCCGACTCGGGGTGGAGGAAGCGCACGGCGTTCGTCAAGGCGCCCGGCGCGGAGTCGACGAGCGTCGGGACGAAGCCCACGGACGCGACGGCGTTCGTCAACGATTCCACCTGGTCGGTCTTCGCGGCGACGATCATGACCGAGGCGTCGCCCGACTCCGTCTCGCCCAGAACCTGGCGGTCGCAGATCATCTCGTCGATGGGCAGGGGGATGCCCTGCTCGATCTCGTAGCGGATCATCTGCTCGAAGCGGTCGTTGCCGCCCGCGCGCGCGACGGCGGCGAACTTCGTGAAGACGCTCTGCCCGGGGATCGCGAGCGCGACGGGGCCGGGGCGGATGCCCGTCTCCCGCGCGAGCGAGAGGAGGGCCGGCGGGAGGATGGTCCCGGCCGTCTCGAAGTCGAGCGGCGCGTCGAGGCGCGTCACGCCGTAGCGCGCGAGCGTGAGCGAGGACTTGCCGGCGAGCTCGTATTCCGCGAGCTCGACCGTCGTCGTGCCGATGTTGAGTGTTTGGATCTTCTTCATCACTGCACCGTCGCCTCGTAGTCGTTGGAGTTGACGAGCGCCCAGATCGTCTTCGAACGGTCGACGAGGCCCTGGCGGCGCTCGATCATCGGGTGGCCGTCGCTCTGCTTCGCGTTCATGATCTCCGGGTCTTCCCAAAACTTCTTGTGCGCGGCGATGCCCTTCACCTCGCTCCAGCAGTCGCCCGCGAGCATCTCGCCGTTCTCGTTCGTGATCTCAAGACCGACCGCCTTCGGCTCGCCGAAGCGCTCAAGATAGCTCGGCGGCAGGACGACGCTCGCCGCGTGCGCCCCGTAGGGGATGTTGTAGTAGGTCGTCGACGTCGTGAAGTAGCTGTAGGGGGCGAGCTTCTCCTTGTTGCCCTTGTTCTCACGCGCCGTCTTCGTCTCCAAGAGGACGTGCCACGTGAAGGTGAGCTGGTTGAGGAAGCGCGAGGTCTCCGTGCCGAACGTCGAATACTTCGTCTCCAGGACGATCCACTGGCGCGGCTTCTTGTAGCACTGGCCGAGCAGCGACGAGCCGTTGAGCGTCGGCGCGGCGAGGCAGACGGGCTGGCCGAGTTTCGGCTCCTGGTCGATGAGAACCTTGGCGGCGCGGCCGGTCGTCACCTCCTCCTCGGCGACGGCCTTGACGGCCTTGCGCTTCGGGGCGGCCTCGGCGGCGAGCGCGGCGGCGAGCGCGAAAGCGACGGTGCAAACGAGAGCGTTCTTCATGGATGGCCTCCTTTTCATAGAACTTTCATTTTTGGCAAATCCTGCAAATCCACGAGACCCGTGACGCGCCCCTCCCGCGAGCAGACGGGCAAGTCGTCGATGTGCCTCTTCTCGAAAATCTTGAGCAACTCCGCCGCGTAGGCGTCCTCGTAGACGAAGAGCGGGGCTTTCGTCATGTGCGCGGCGATGGGCTCGGCGAGAATGTCGCCCGCCACGCCGGGGTTCGCGCTCACGACGCGGCGGAAGTCGCCGTCCGTGAAAATCCCAAGGAGCGCGCCAAACTCGTCCGTGACGACCGCCGCGCCGCCCTTCGCCTTCGTCATCGCCATGACCGTCGCCATGACCGTCGCGCCGGGCGGAACGCGCGCGCACTTCTCGCCCGTGCGCATGATGTCCTTGACGCGCATGACGAGCGCGCGGCCAATCGCCCCCGCCGGGTGGTTCATCGCGTAGGAGGCGATGTCGAACTTCTGCGCGTCGATCATGACCATCGCGAGCGCGTCGCCCATCGCCATCGTCGCCGTCGTCGAGTTGGTCGGGGCCATGCCGAACGGGCAGGCCTCCTTGCCGCAGGGGATCTCGATGTGGACGTCGGAGAGCGCGGCGAGCGTCGAGTCGGCGCGGCCGGTCATCGAAATCACCTTCAAGCCGTGGCGGCGGATGGCGGGGATGAGGTTGTTGACCTCCGCCGATTCGCCGGAGAAGGAGAGGGCGATCAAGACGTCGCGGGCGGAGACCATGCCGAGGTCGCCGTGCATCGCCTGGACGGGGTTGAGGACGATGGAGCGCGTCCCGGTCGAGGAGAAGATCGCGCTCATCTTCTCGGCGATGTGGAGGTTCTTGCCCACGCCGGAGACGACGACGATGCCGCCCGAGGAGACGCTCTCCAGCATGAGGCGGATGGCCGCGACGAACGACGCCCCGATGGAGTCGCGGGTCTTCTCAAGCCCCCCGATTTCCACCGCGAAGACCTCCTTCGCGCGACTGATCATCTCGTCGTCCGTCATCTCTTATTTCGTCCTCGATTGCAAGAGCGTCACGCAGATCGTCCCCACGATGTCCTCCGCCGAGCAACCCCGCGAAAGGTCGTTCATGGCCTTGGCGAGACCCTGGAGGTTCGGGCCAATCGCGTCCGCCTCGCCGAGGCGCTGCGCGATCTTGTAGCCGATGTTCCCCGCCTGCAGATCGGGGAAAATAAAGACGTTGGCGTCGCCGTGGATCTCGCCGTTCGGGTTCTTCTGCCGGCCGACGGCGGGCATGATCGCCGCGTCGAACTGGAGCTCGCCGTCCATGCGGATGCCCTTCTCGGCGAAACGCGGCCGCGCGAGTTCGACGGCCTTCTGGACTTTCTCGACGAGCTCGCCGCCCGCCGAACCCTTCGTCGAGAACGAGAGGTAGGCGACCTTCGGCTCGTGACCCGTCAAGTCGCGGTAGGTCTGCGCCGTCGCGAGGCCAATGTCCACGAGCTGCTCCGCCGTCGGGTTGGGGATGACGGCGCAGTCGCCGAAGGCGAGCACCGTGTCGCCGGAGGCGGTGGGCTTCTTCAAGTCGAGGATGAAGCACGAGGAGGCCGTCTTGACGCCCGGCTGCGTGCCGAGCGTGTGGAACGCGGCGCGGAGCATATCGCCCGTCGAGGCGATGGAGCCGGCGACAAGGCCGTCCACAAGCCCCATCTTGACCATCATGCCGCCGAAGTAGATGCGCTTCGTGCGGAGCGTGTTCTGCGCGGCGGCAAGGTCGATGAGTTTCTGCTTCTCGGCGGGCTTCTTCGACTCCTTCGCGTTCCACGCCTCGTGGTAGGCCGCCGCGAGTTTGTCGAGGAGGTTGCCGTCGGCGACGAATTCGGCGACGCGGTTTGCGGACGCGGACGAGCAGGCGCTCGTCCCTCCCGTCGTGTAGTCGATCACCGTGATGCCGTGGTCGGCGAGTTTCAGGTTGAAGCCCACCTTCGCCTCGGCGGCGGCGATCTCCTCGGCCGTGCCGAGGACGATGGGTGTGCAAATCTTGCGGTCGACGCAGGCGCACGCGGCCGTGATGACCCTCGGATCGTTCCCCTCCGGGAGGACGACCGTGCCGTTCAGTTTCGCGGCCTGCTCGATAATCTGTTTGATCGCGTTCATTTCGTCAAAACCTTCACCGTGTCGCGGGCGATCATGAGCTCCTCGTTCGTCGGGATGACGACGACGGGGATCTTCGAGTCCTTCGTCGAGAGGACGATTTGGCGTCCGCGCACCTTGTTCGCCTTCTTGTCGAGTTTGATGCCCAGCCCCGCGAGGCGGCGGATGATCCGCTCGCGCACCTCCGTCGAGTTCTCGCCGATGCCGCCCGTCATGACAATCGCGTCCGCCCCGCCGATGATCGCGTGGTAGCCGGCGATGTAGAGCGCGGTGCGGTAGGCGAGCATCTCAAGCGCGAGCTCGGCGGCGCGGTCGCCTTTCGCGGCCTTGTCGCAGATGTCGCGGCAGTCGCTCGAACCCGTCAGCGCGAGAAGGCCCGACTTCTTGTTGAGGAGCGTGTCCATCTCGGCGGGCGAGAGCTTCTCCGATTCCATGATCGCGAGGACGGCCGCCGGGTCGATGTTGCCGCAGCGCGTCCCCATGATGAGGCCGGCGAGCGGCGTCAAGCCCATCGTCGTGTCGACGACCTCGCCGTGGCGGATCGCCGCGAGCGAGGAGCCGTTGCCGAGGTGGCACGTGACGAGGTTCACCTTCGAGAGGGGCTTTTTCAGGAATTTCGCCGCCGCGTGCGTGATGAACTTGTGCGACGTCCCGTGGAAACCATACTTGCGGATGCCGAGCGTCTTGTAGTATTTCGGCGAGATCGCATACATCGCCGCGCAGTCGGGCATCGTCGCGACGTGGAAGGCCGTGTCGAAGACGCCGACGTTGGGAACGCCCTTGAAGAGCGTCTCGCACGCCTCGACGCCGCCGAGGTTCGCGGGCATGTGCAGGGGGCCGAACTTGACGAGTTTCTTGACCTTCGCCATGTTCTGTTTCGTCATCGCGACGGATTCCTTGAAGACCTCCGCCCCGTGGAGGATGCGGTGGCCGATCGCGTCGATGCCCTTCGCGTCCTCGCCCAGCTCGGCGACGACCTGCCGGAGCGCGTCCGTGTGCGTCGCCGGGCCGCCGCAGCCGATGCGCTCGATGACGCCCTTCTTGAGCCGCGTCTCCGTGGCCATGTCGAAGAGCTGGTATTTGAGGGAGCTCGACCCCGAGTTGATGACGAGAACTTTCCTGATTTCCTTTTTCATTTATTGAACCACTTCGATTTTGTAGAAGCCGCTGGAAAGATCCGCGCTCAGGGGAACCTCGACCGTCTCGTCGAGTTCGAGCGTGAGCGTGACCGTCTTCGTCTCAACAAGCTCCCAGTCGAGCGCGACGAGCGAGTCCTTGCGGTAGACTTTGAGCGTCACCGTCGTCGAGTAGAGCGAGTCGGAGATCGTGTAGAGGTTCGTGAGCTTCGTCGCGTTCGCCGAATCGACGACATCGCCGCTCACCGTCAGGACCGCCTTCGGGTTCGCCGCGTCGGAGTTGTCGATGACGAGCGAGGTGATGGAGACGCTCTCCGGCGCGACCTTGCGCTGGACGGCCGTGCGGATCGCCGCGATGGCGCTCGACGAGGAGTCCGACCCGAGGCCCGCGAGCAGCGCGGCCGCGTCGGCGTTCTGGAGGAACGCGAGCGACGTGGCGGCGAACGCGGTCGAGACGCTCGTCGCGCCGTTGTAGAGCGCGGCATACGTCGCCTGGTTGAGGACGAAATAGCCCGTCGTGTCGGCCTTCGCCTGCGCCGTCGTGAGGTTGCCGTATTTCGCGACTTCCCACGCATCGGGGAGGTTGTCGCCGTCGGTGTCGGCGTCCTCGATCCAAATCGCCGTCACGCTCGTGTTGACGCCCTCCTTCACCGTGACCGGCGAGATCGAGCAACCCCACGACTCCCAATCGTCCTTCTGGAAGTCGCCGTCCGTGTCGATGTAGGCGCGGACGTAGTAGTCGCCCGGCGCCAAGCCCGTGAGGACGACGTTCGCCGTCTCGTTCGAGAGGTTGACGAGGGAGTCCTTGTCGGTGAGGATGACGCTCGCCGCCGGCACGCCGGAGAAGTCCGCCGTCTCGAACGCCTGAACGCGCACCTTGCCCTTGAGGGAGGTCGTGTCGGCGCAGGTCGCGAGGACGAGTTCGGGGCCCGCGTATTTGACACACGCCGAAATTGTCCCGTAGCCGTGACCCTTTGAGTCGTCCGGCCGCCCCGTGTGGGTCGTGAGCGTCGCGGCCGCGCTCCAGCTGTCCGTGCGGAACTTCGCGTTATACATCGAGACCTGCCACTTGTAGTCGCCCTCCGTGGCGAGGATCTTGCCCTGCGGCGTCTGGTCACCCACCGCGAAGTCGGCCGTCCAGCAGTAGTAGCCCTTCGCGTCGAGGGCGGGCGCGCGCTTCGTGTCGCTCTCGTAGACAACCTTCCCGTTCGCGTCGGTGATGCGCAACTTGAACGCCGTGTAGCTGTTGTAGCCGTTCATCGTCCAGCGGAAGGTCGGCCGCGCGGCGAAGGTGATGACCGCGTTGAGGTCGGACGGCGTCTTGCGGGAACCATTCGCGTCGTAGACGCGCGTGAAGGCGACGTCGAGGACGCGGTTGGAGGCGAGGGGGTTGACCGTGATGAGGTTGTCGACGACGATCCGATACGCCATCGACGTGATGTCGCCTTTCGGGAACTTCTTCTTGAAGCCCTCGTTCTTCGGCAAATCCTGCAGTTTTTCCCAGTCGATGTCGAACGAGCCGTTGCCGAGGAAGTCGCCCTCGTGGATGTAGGCGCGCGACGGCGATGTCAGCCACTTGTCCATGAGGATGAGGGTGTCGACGACGACCTCGTTCGTGCCCACGCCGATCTTGACCCCGTTGACCGCGTAGCGCGTGATGCGGACGCGCTGCTTGTAGCCGCCGCTCGGCAGATCCGTCACCGCGTTCGAGGAGGACGACTGCGTGCCCTCGATGATCTGGATGTTGCCGCTGTCGTCGCCATACCAGTAGGCGCGGTCGCTGCCGCCCGTCAGGTCGAAGCGGCCGAAGATCGGGTGCGTCTCGGTGAGCTCGACGTCGAACGACGCGCCCGACCAGCCGACGTCCACGCCACGCACGACGCCGAAGAGCTCGCCGGCGGTGTATTCGCCGTCGCCGTCCGCGTCAACGAAGCAGACGAACGTGTTCTTGCCCTCGCGCAGGTGCTTGGACTTGTCCGCGCGCGTGTCGGGGTCGCTCAAATAGTGCATCCCCGTGCCCGTGACGAGGTTCGCCGCGGCCTTCCACTCGACGCGCACGTAGGCGTTGTCGCAGTCGATGAGGTGGTAGTAGGTCGACGAACTCGACGAGGAGGACGAACTGCTCTCCGCCGTGGAGGGGTCGGCGATCTTCTTGCCGCACAAGGCCGCGTTCGAGAAGTCGATCGTCACCTTGCCCGTCTTGTAGTCGATGGTGCCCACCTTGATCTCGTCGGTGGACGCGTTCATCGACGCGCCAAGTTTGAGGAGGTCGCCGTCGTGGTCGTAGATGTTGTAGAACCAAAGCGCGTCATCCGGCTCGCCGATGCCCACGACCGTCGTCACGTCCGTCGCCGCGTCGTAAGTCGCGAGGCTGTAGCCCTTGTCCTTCATGAGCAACTTGAACGAGCCCTCGCTCACGGAGCCGCCGGAGAGGTAGAAGGTCTTGGCGCCCGACGGCTTGCGGCCGAGGAACTTCTCGCGCTCGACGAGCGTGTCCGTCGCCGCGCCCGTCGTGGAAGACGACGAGGACGAGGAGGAGGACGACGACTCGGCGGCGATGCCCAGCGTCCAGACCGCGTCAGGGGCCTTCTCCATGGCGAAGTCGAGATCCTCGTTCCACGCCTTGATGACGAGCGGGCTTTCGATGAGCGACGCGCCCGTGTAGATCACGTTCGCCGCGATGGTCGGCACGGGATACTCCGGGAGGCTGTAGCCGTCGATGCTCGTCGCCGAGGCGCTGGAGGGGTCGGTGCCGGCGCGGAACTCCGCGTAGTTGCTCCAGCCGTCCTTGTCCGCGTCAGCCCACGGGTCGTAGATGTAGCGGTTCGCGTAGGCGACGGGGTAGCCGTCCTCCCACGTGTCCGTCATCTGGTCGTGGTCGGTCAGGATCTCGCCCAAGTAGAGGTCGCCCACCTTCTTGAAGTAGTCGCACACCGTGCCGTCCGTCGCGTATTGCGTCGGATCGCAGTGCGCGAACTGGAGGACTTCCGTCGCGAGATA
>CAVKTW010000093.1:0-13957 GCA_963659085.1 Candidatus Methanomethylophilaceae archaeon
TCGTCGCTCTTAAAAAGCGGCGAGATCTCAAGAGTCGCCGCGGTGCTTGAACTTGACCCCTCCGCCATCGCCCGCATGGGATTCGTGAAGATTCGTGTCGATTCGTGGATAGAACCTGACACCTCTCATCCATCCGCCTCAACGGCGGCTGAGAAGATAGGTCGCGCCCACCAGCACACGCTCGACGAACATTGTGGCCGCGAGGACGGGATGGGCGAGAAGCCGCTTCCACTTGCCGTTTTCCGTGAACACGCCGAAAAAGCGGTAGGCGACGCCCAGTTGCTTCGTGAGGGCGGGATGATTCCCCCACTTCGCCCGGTAGGCGGCCATCGACTTCGAATAATACGCCTTTTTCGCCAAAAGGCGCGACAGGGAGAGCTGCCGCTCGTTGTGGACGAGGGCGTGGGCCAGCACCTCGCAACGCGCCCCCGTCGCGAGCGCGCGGATGTCAAGATCCCAATCCTCCGGGCCCGCGATGAGGTTCTCGTCGTAGCCGCCCGTCGCCTCCAAAAGGGATTTCCTGAAAAGGCGCAGTGCGTCGACGACCGTGCCATCGTAGAACGACCGCTCGAAGTTGCGCGCCTTCACGCGAAGCCCCTGACCCGTCCGCTCCTCTGGAATCCAAAACGCCTGCGGCGCGGCCTTGTCGTCCACCGGGCGGGAGATGCGTTCGAGAATCTCCGAAAGGAGCGCGGGCATCACAATCATGTCCGCGTCAAGGAGAAGAACCCACGCGGCAGTCGCCTCGCGCCAACCGAGATTCCTCTGCGCCGAACGCTCCGGGCCTTTCACGAGGACACGCGCACCGAGGTCGCGGGCGATGTCTGGCGTGCGATCCGTCGAGGCGTTGTCAACGACGATGACCTCGACGCGGTCGCGCACCGCGTCGAACGCGCGGACGCACGCGGCGATGTTCGCCTCCTCGTTCTTCGTCGGAATGACGACGGACAAAACACACATTCTAAAACCTCCCTTGCTCGCGGAAGCGGAGGTGGCGCAGGGCCTTTTTGTAGGCGATTTTCGCGCGGGGGTCGGCGAGACCCCGGAGGATTTCCGCGTTGCGCCGCGTGAGGAAGTCGTTCCCCCAACCGCCATCGGCCCGCTGCGTCTCGATCATCTCCCGCGCCGTCAAATGGTATTCCCTCGCGCCATACGTGGGCGGACACGTCCGTGGCCGGAACGCGAACAGCCCCGCCGCCAACAAGACGCCCCCCACGGCGGCCGCCGCGAGGAACGGTCGCCACGCGGATCGGCGCGGCGCGTAGCCGGGCGCTTTCTTGAGACGGCGGACGAGAGCCTCGTAGTCGGGGCCCAACTCATCCAAGGTCGCTCGAAGGTCTTTTGTCATCGAATATCTCCTTCAACTTTTTGAGCGCGTAATGCATCCGCGACTTGACCGTCCCCACGGGAATCGAGAGGATGTCCGAAACCTCCGCATACGGGAGATCCTGAAAGACGCCCAACTCCACGACCTCGCGCAACGCCTCCGGCAACCGCGCCAACGCCCAGCGGACGTCGTCCCGCGCACAGCGGTTGTCGGGCGGTGTCTCGACGGGTCGCTCGCGCATCCAGCCCCGCTCGCGCTGCTCGCGCCGCGCCGACCGCCGCAGGGCGTCGATGCGGACCTGCCGCGCCATCAGGAACAGGAAGGTCGAGAGTTTCGCCGTGGGACGATACCGCCGGCGGTAGCGCCAAAGCCGCAGATACGTCTCCTGCAGAAGATCCTCGCACTCACTTGTTTGAACGCCCTGGCGGTAGAAGAAGTTCAAGAGTTTCTTCTCGAACGTCCTCGCCTCCACAAGAAGCGCCTGCTCCGCGTCCATGGCGGATCAACTCACGTCAACGCGGCAACGGCGTCCTTGAGGGCCTTGACCTCGGCCTTGAGTTTCGCGACCATCTTCGGCAGGAGCAAGCGCGCGCCGAACTCCTTCATCGTCTCGGCCGGCGCACCGATCACGTAGGGCTTCGACCCGTCGAGCGATTGCGAGACACCCGCCTGCGGGCCCACCTGCACGCCGTCGGCGATCTTGATGTGCCCGGAGACGCCCGCCTGCGCCCAAATGAGACAGCCCGCGCCGATCTCCGTCGACCCCGCGACGCCCGACTGCGCGATGAGGCCCGAATAGCCCTTGATCTTGACGTTGTGGCCGATCTGGACGAGGTTGTCGATCTTCGTCATGGGCCCCACGTAGGTGCGCCCGATGCGCGCGCGGTCGATGGTCGTGTTCGAGCCGATCTCCACATCGTCGCCGATCTCGACGACGCCCAGCTGCGGAATCTTCTCGATGAAGACGGAGCCGTCCGCGCGCCGTCCGTTGACGAAGCCGTAGCCGTCGCCGCCCAAGCGGACGCCGCAGTGGAGGATGCAGTTCTTCCCGACGCGCGTTCCCTCGCGGAGCGTCACCTGCGGGTAGATGTGCGTGAGAGCGCCGACGCGGCAGTTCTCGCCGATGAAGACCTGCGCCTCGATGACGGCCCGCTCGCCGATCTCGGCGCCCTTCTCGATGACGGTGAACGCCCCGATGTGGACGCCCGCGCCGAGTTTGACAGAGGGGTCGATGACGGCCGTCGGATGGACGCCCTCGGGACGCGCCGGCTCGGCGGGCGCGAAGAGACGCGCCGCCGCCATGCAGGCGTGGTCGGGGTCGGCGACGCGGATCATCGCGCAGGGGGCCCCGTGCGACCAGTCGGTCGGCACGAGGACGGCGGAGGCTTTCGTCGCCGCGACTTGGGCGACGTGCTTGGGATCTTTGCAGAAGCTCAAATCGCCCGCGCGCGCCTCCCACAGCCCCGCGCAGGCGGTGAGTTCGACATCCTCGCCCTCCAACGCGCCGTTCAGGACGCGGCACAGTTCGCTCGCCTTCATGGCCTCACTCCTTCTCGACCGTCTTGGGGTCGACGCCCATCTCCGTCAACAGCGCGGGCGTGACGTCGAACGCTTCCTTGGCGTAGACGGCCGCCGTCGCGTCGAGGATGAGGTCGTAGCCCTCCTGCTCGGCGAAGGCTTTCATGCGCGCGCGGAGGTCGTCGGTCGTCGCTTTCGTGAGCCGGGCGCGATCCTCCTGCAACTCCTGGTTCGAGCGGATGACCTCCGCGCGGTAGCGTTGCTCGATTTGGATGAGCTGCTGCTGGATCTCCTGAATGCGCTTCTCGGCGTCCGCTTTCGCCTTCTCGTTGAGCATGGGGTTGCGCAGCTCGTCGAGGAGTTTCTTGCCCTCGTCCTGAAGGGCCTCCCCCTCGGACTTGATCGCGTCCGTCTTCTTCTGGAGGTCGCGGCTCTTCGTCTCCATGAACTTCTCGTTGCGGGCGTAGTCGGGGTGGTGGCGGACAAGGAGGAGGAGGTCGGCCGTCGCCACCTTCAACTCGGCGTGGGCGAGGCAGGGCGCGAGGGCGAGAGCAAGGATGAGTTTTTTCATGTGTGTTTTCCCTTCGTTAGAAATCGTAGCCGACCGTGAAGGAGAAGACCTCCTTCTCGGCGTGGTCGGGCCTCTTGATCGGCGTCGCGAAATCGAGGCGGATCGGGAACATGGGGATGTCGAGCCTCAGCCCGACGCCCGCCGTCCAGGCGAACGTGTCGGAGAGATCCGTCTCGAAGTCGTTCTCCCCGACGGAGCCCGCGTCCGTGAAGACGGCGACGCGCAGCATCTTCACGATGGGGATCGTGTATTCGAACGTGCCGCAGACCAGCGTCTGCCCGCCCCACGGCGCGTAGTCCGAGTCCGACGCGCTCCCGTCCCCGCTCACGCGGCGGACGAACGGCGAGACGTGGCGGTATTCAAGGCCGCGAATCGACTTGGGGCCGCCGAGGAAGAGGCGGTTGTAGACGGGGACGTCCTCGTCGAAGCCGTCCATCGTCTCCGCCCGGAACGCGAACATGAGGACGTGGTTGAGGCGTTTGAAGAACGGCCAGTAGTGGCGGTGGTTGATGCCCAGCTTCCAATACTGGTTGTCCCCGGCGGGCGCGACGTCCGCGAAAACCTTCGTCCGGAAGCCGCGCGTCGGCATGCGGAAACTGTCGCGCGCGTCCTTCGTCCAAAAGATGTGGACGACCGGCTCGAAGGCGTCGGAATGCTCGCGCTCCTCCTGCGTGAACGAGACGGCGCGGCCGTCCGTCGTCTGATAGAGGCCCGAGTCGACGTCGTCCATCTCGATGAACTCGCCCGAAAGGCCGATGCCGAGGCGGCCGAACGAGTTCCAACTCGGCCAGAACTTGACGGGGTAGGAGAGCGAGACCTGGCCGCCCGAACGGATGAGGTCGTATTGGTCATACCAGCGCAGGCGGCGGTAGAGGTCGACGGACAGCTCCAGCATGCGGTCGAGGAAGTAAGGCTCGACGACGCCGACTTCCGCCGACTGGTAGCGCGGGCCCCACGCCACATACGCGCGTCCCTTCTGCCCGCCGCCCCGGAAGAGTTTCGACGGCGCGAAGAGGTCGAAGTTGTTCTGGTTGACCTCGGCCGAGACGTAGACGGAGTCGACGCTCGACGCGCCGATGCCCACCATGAACGAGCCCGTGTTCTGCTCCTCCACCTCGTAGACGAGGTCGCGATATTCCGCGCCCGATTCGTCGGGCGGCAGATCCGTCGGCTCCAGCGCGTAGTTGACGCGGGCGAAGTAGCCCAGGTTCTCCAAGCGGCGCTTCGAGCGTTGGGCGCGATCCTCCAGCATGCGGTCGCCGGGCCCGAGCGCGATCTCGCGGCGGATGACGCGATCCTTCGTGTAGTCGTTGCCCCGGATCTTGACGTCGCGCAGGACGACGGGGACGCCCTCGGTCACGGCGAAGACGAGATCGACGACGTCCGCGCCCTTCGCGCTGGGGATGAGGCGGACGTCGACGCGCGTGTCGGCGAGCCCCTTGTCGCCCGACCCGACGGCGACCTTGATCTGCTCGGACACCTCGTCCAAGAGCGTCTGCGTCGCGAGCGCGCCGGGGATCGGCCAGTCGCATTTCGCCTTGACGTCCTCCGGGTGGTAGGTCGTCACGCCCGTGAGCGTCGCCGTGCCAACGCGGTAGCACGGGCCCTCGTCGACGGTGTAGACGAGCGACGCCTTGCCGTCCTCCGAAGGCACGAGCTCAGGGCCCGTCACACGCGCGTCCAAGTAGGCGTGGCGGCGGTAGACCTCGACGAGTTTGTCGCACGACTGCGCCCGCTCGTCCGCCGTCATGGGCGCGTCGGTGAACCAGCCCCAGGGATTCCACCACGGGTAGTCGTTGATCGCCTCGCGCAACTCCACCGCGTCGAACGAGCCCTCCGGGATCTCGAAGAAGGGATTCGCCTGACGGTCGAAGGCGGACGATTCCACCGTGTGATCCGCCCCCTTGAAGACGACCGCGCCCGTCTTGCGCCGCGCCCCCTCGTCCACGAGGAAGGCGATGGTGGCCTGGTTCCCGGAAACGAGCGTCACGCGCGGCGTCACCTTCGCGTCGGAAAAGGCCTTCTTCTGATACGCGAGTCGGACACGCGCGGCCGCCGCCGCAAGGTCGGCCTCGCCGTAGAGAAGCCCGTCCTTCAAGCCGGCCTCCTTGGCGACCTTCGACTCGGAGAAGAAGTCCGCGCCCTCCACGACGAGCGGCGGCAGGAAGCGCACCTTGCGCTTCACGTAGAAGACGACCTCGATGCCCTCCGGGCGTTGGTTCGCGTCGGCGGAGATCGCCTCGAACTCGCCCGCGCCCTCCAAGGCGTGGACGTCACGCGAGAGGACGACGGGGCTATACTCGTCGCCCGCCTTCGTCTGGCAGCGCGTCAGGACGGAACTCAAATCGCCGCCAAAGCCGTCCAACGCCTTGACCTTGACCTCCGAAACGGGCGTCGCCGACGCGAGAGACGCGGCGAGAAGAGCGACAAGCGCAAACTGTGTTTTCATAGCCGTATATTTTATCATATTTTCGCGTTAGAACATGAGTCCATTTCCAAGCCGGATGGCGAGCTGGGCGCAGGCGACGGCGTCGTAGAGCGCGTCGTGCCACGTGCGGCCATCCATCTGCGGCACGCAACCGAGCGCGGCGCAGACATCGCCCAAGGCGAAGGATTTGAGGCGCGGAAACCTCGCCTTCGCGAGTTTCAGCGTGTCCACCCACGGGCCCCACTTCGTCAACGGCGCGGTGCGCGTCAGGATCGTCCGCTCGCAGGCGATGTTGTGCGCGACGAGCCGCTCGCGGAGAAGGAGCGGCGACCAGTCCGGGAAGGAGTCGAGGAGCGACCGCTCGCGGAAGAAGAACTCGCGCGTCTCGACGATCTCGCCGCCGCGCACGCGGACGACGCCCAACTGCCACGGCTCGTTGCAGGCGCCGTTCGCGACAGGCTCCGTCTCAAAATCGAGCGCGGTGAAATCCACGTGTCCTCACGCCCGCGCACGGAGGAGCGCCTCGACGCGGACGGCGTCCTCCGGCGTGTCCACGCCCACGCCCTCGTCCTCGGTGCGGACGACGGCGATGGTCGCGCCCATCCAGAGGGCGCGGAGCTGCTCAAGTTTCTCGACCCGTTCGAGGTCGCACGGCGGACAGGCGATGTAGCGTTTGAGGAACGCGCCGCGATAGGCGTAAATCCCCAAATGCCGCACAAAAAGGGGCGACGGCAACGCGGGCGCGTCGTCCTCGCGCGGGCAGGGGATGGACGCGCGCGAGAAGTAGAGGGCGCGGTCGTCCTTGTCGAGAACGACCTTGACGACGTTCTTGGAGGCGAAGTCCTGGGGCGAGCGGAGGGGCGAAACGGCCGTCGCCATGTCAACGGCCGGCGACTCGACGAGTTTCGCGACGAGCGCGTCGATGAGCGCGGGCTCGATAAGCGGCTCGTCGCCCTGGATGTTGACGAGGATGTCATCGTCGTCGAAATCGTCCTTGAGGAAGTTCCGCGCCGCGCAGGCGATGCGATCCGTGCCGCTCGGCAGGTCGCTCGGCGTCATGACGGCCGTGCCGCCGTCCGCCGCGACGGCCGCGACGATCCGCTCGTCGTCCGTCGCCACAAGAACCTCGTCGAGGCGACGCGCCCGCCGAACGGCCGCGACGACCCACGTGACGAGGGGTTTGCCCAAGAGACGCGCAAGGGGCTTGCCCGGAAAGCGGCTCGACCCGAAGCGGCTTGGAATGATGCCGTAGATTTTCATGGAGACCCTTTCAGTGGCGGAAGGAACGCTGACCCGTGAAGACCATCGCGACATCCTTCTCGTTCGCGCAGTCGATCACGTCCCAGTCGCGCATCGCGCCGCCCGGCTGGACGACGGCCGTGACGCCCTCGCGCAAGCCGACCTCCAGCCCGTCGCGGAACGGGAAGAACGCATCCGAGACCATCGCGCAGCCGACGAGGCCGCCCTTCTCGGCGCGTGTCCGCTCCAAAATCTCCGCCTGCTTGCGCGCGCCGTCCGCCTCGCCGAACGCGAGGCGCAAGTCGTTGAACGGCTTGCCAAACGTCTCCCACGCGATCCAGTCGGCGTGTTTCGTGTAAGCCTTGTCGCGGGCGATCTCGGCGACGCCCACGCGATCCTGCTCGCCCGTGCCGATGCCGACGGTCGCGCCGTCCTTCACGTAGAGGACGGAGTTGGAGGTGACGCCCGCCTCGACGAACCACCCGAAGAGAAGGTCGTCGGCCTCGCGTTGCGTCGGAGCGCGGCGGATGCGGTGCTCCTCGAACGAGACCGCGCCCGTCGCCTTGTCGACGACCTTGCGCGTCGCCGCCGCCAGCATGAAGTCGGCCGCCGTCCGCGCCTTGACGGCGAAGGACGTCTGGACGACGAGCCCGCCGTCCATCAAGCTCTTGAAATCAAGGACGCGCCGCGCCACGTAGGAGGCGAGGCGATCCATGTTGCGGATGCGCATGACGCGCAAGTTCTTCTTCGCCGCGAAGATGTCCAAGACCCCCGGCTCGAAATCGGGCGCGACGACGACTTCGGCGTAGTTCTCGCAAATGAGTTTCGCCGTCTCGACGTCGCAGGCGCGGTTGAGCGCGATGGCCCCGCCGAACGCCGCGAGACGGTCGGCCTTGTTCGCCCGGAAGTAGGCCTCGGCGAGCGTCGAGCCGAGGGCGACGCCGCAGGGGTTGTTGTGCTTGACGATGACCGCGCAGGGCTTGTCCGTCAGGTAGCGGAGGATGTTGAGCGCGTTGTCCGAGTCGGTGATGTTCGTCTTCCCCGGGTGCTTGCCCGACTGGAGCAATTCGGGAAGAGACGCGAGTTCCGCCCCCGGCTGGACGAGCTCGACATCGCCAAGGACGAGGTTGCCGTTGACGAGGCGGTAGAGCGCGGCCTCCTGACCGGGGTTCTCGCCGTAGCGCAGCCCCTTCTTCTCGCCCGCGATGTCCCACAGGACTTTCTCGTAACGCAGCGTCTGGCGGGAGGCGCCCTCGATGAAGGAAATCTCCAGCGCGGGCGCGAAGTGGTCGGTTTCGATGGTCTTGTAGGCGTTCTTCAGGTCGGCGATCATAGACAATCAGCTCCCGTAGCCCTCCTCGCGCAGCTTCTGCACGACGGAGTCGGGATCTTGGGACTTCGTGATGAGCTCCTCGTAGGAGATGAGCCCTTGCTTGTAAAGGAGCGAGAGGTGCGCGTCGAGCGTCTGCATGCCATACTTCGCGCCCGTCTGCAAATCGGACTTGATCATGTTCGTCTTGTTGTCGCGGATGCGCGAGCAGATCGCGTCCGTGCGCGTCATGATCTCGAACGCCGCGACGCGCCCGTGAACCTCGCCGTTCGCGTCGAGGCGCGGCAGGAGGATCTGCGAGATGACCGCCTGAAGGCCGGCGGCGAGCTGCGTGCGGATCTGCGCCTGCTGTTCCATCGGGAAGGCGTCGACGATGCGGTCGATGGTCTCGGCCGAGCCCGTCGTGTGGAGCGTGCCGAAGACGAGGTGGCCCGTCTCGGCGGCGGTGATCGCGGCGGCAATCGTCTCCAAGTCGCGCATTTCGCCGACGAGGATGACGTCGGGGTCCTGACGCAGGGCGCGGCGGATCGCCTCGGCGAAACTCGGCACGTCGTCGCCGACCTCGCGCTGCGTGACGAGCGAGTTCTTCGAGGTGTGGTAGAACTCAATCGGATCCTCGATGGTGATGATGTGGACGTTGCGCTCCGTGTTGATGACGTCGAGCATCGAGGCGAGCGTCGTCGATTTGCCGGAGCCCGTCGGGCCCGTCACGAGGATGAGGCCGCGCGGCTTGAAGAGGAGTTCCTTGACGACGGGCGGCAGCCCCAACTGCTCCATCGTCATGAGCGTCGAGGGGATTTGGCGCAACACCGCGCCGTAGCGTTTGCGCTCCTTGAAGATCGAGACGCGGAAGCGCGTCCCGTCCGGGTGCGCGAGCGCGAAGTCCGCGCCGCCGTTCTGCTCGACCTCCTCCATCTTGCCGGGGTCGCCCGACTGGGCGACCATCTCCTCGCAGAGAGCCTTCGAGTCCTCCTCCGAGAACGGCTCGTCCAGGATCGGCAGAAGTTCCCCGTGGACGCGCAGCTTCGGCGGCATGAACGCGCGGATGTGGAGGTCGGACGCCCCCTCGTCAATCGTCGCCTGCAGAAGATCCTCAATGTGAATGTCCATCAGTTCGCATCTCCCATTGTGACCCGCAAAACCTCCGAGAGCGACGTCATGCCCGAGGCGACCTTGAGCATCCCGTCCTCGCGCAGGGTGCGCATCCCCAGTTCCCGCGCGCGCTCGCGCAGGACGGTGGCGGGCGCGTGGTCGAAGATGAGCCGCTGGACGGTGTCGTCCACCTTGAAGATCTCGAAGATGCCCTTCCGGCCCTTGTAGCCGGTCCGGCCGCACTTGTCGCAACCCGCGCCGTGGAACATCCGCTCCGGCACGTTCGCGCGCGCGCCGCCGCCCGACAGCCCGGAGAGCATCTTGAGCTCGCGCTCGGAGGGCGTGTAGGCCTCCTTGCAGTTCTCGCAGATCGCGCGGACAAGCCGCTGCGCCATCGCGGCGCGGAGCGCGGACGCGACGAGGAACGGCTTCACGCCGATGTCGAGGAGGCGCGTGACGGCCGAGGGCGCGTCGTTCGTGTGCAGCGTCGAGAAGACGAGGTGGCCGGTGAGGGCCGCCTCCATCGCGATGTCCGCCGTCTCCTGGTCGCGGATTTCGCCGATCATGACGATGTTCGGGGCCTGGCGGAGGATGGAGCGGAGCGCGGCGGAGAAGTCGAGGCCGACGTCCTTGTTGACCTGCACCTGGTTGATGCCGCTCATCTGGTATTCGACCGGGTCCTCGACGGTGATGAGCTTCTTGTCGGGCGTGTTGATCTGACCCAAGCAGGCGTAGAGCGTCGTCGTCTTGCCGGACCCCGTCGGGCCCGTCACGAGGACAACGCCGTCGGGGAGTTTGATGAGACGCTCGAACGTCGACTGGTCGTCGGAGAGGAAGCCGAGCTGCGGCAGGCCGAGCGCGAGGTTCGACTTGTCGAGGATACGCATGACGATGGACTCGCCGTGGTTCGTCGGCACGGACGAGACGCGCAAGTCGAGATCCTTGCCGCCGACGGTGATCTGGATGCGGCCGTCCTGCGGGACGCGCTTCTCGGAGATCTTCATCTTCGACATGATCTTGAAGCGCGAGATGAGGGCGCCTTGGAGGCGTTTCGGCGGCGAGTCCATCTTGCGGAGGGCGCCGTCGATGCGGTAGCGGACGCGGAACTCCTTCTCCAGCGGCTCGATGTGGATGTCGGAGGCCTTCATCTTGATCGCCGTCGTGATGATCATGTTGGCGAGCTTGATGACGGCCGAGTCGTCGCCCGAGGACACGTCGGCCGAATCCCCCAGCTCGTCGCGCGTCGAGACCTGCGCCTCGGCGGCCTCCGAGTAGACCTTCGCCTGCGCGGCCTTCGCCTCGGCGATGGGACACAAGACCGCCTCCACGTCCTTGCCGTGCAGGACGTAGCGCAGGGAGTCAATCGCGTCGTAGCCCATCGGGTCGATGAGCGCGACCGTGACCGCCTCGTCCGAGACGACGACGGGGACGACGCCATACTTCTTCGCGATTTCGTCGGAGACGACCTTCGCGACGTCGGGCGAGATCGCCTCCGCGTCGATGTGGCAATACTTGAGGCCGAACTGGTCGGCGATGGTGCCGAGAACCGTGTCCTCGTCGATCACCCCGCCGGCGACGAGCGCGTCGAGCGTCGTCTCGTTCTCCGCCCGCGTCGAGGCGGCGGCCGCCTCGACCTGCGCGGGCGTGAGAAACCCGCGCTCCGTCAGGAGTTGGACGACATACTCGTCGTTGCTCGTCATGCCTAACCGATCATGCCGCCGTTGACCGAGATGATCTGCCCCGTCACGTAGGAGGCGTCGTCGCCCGCGAGCCACGCGACGGCCTTGGCGATGTCCTCGGCCGTGCCGAAGCGCTTCAGGGGAATCGTGTCCATGTAGGCCTTGCGGACGTCCTCCGGGAGGACGTCGGTCATCTTCGACTGGATGAAGCCCGGCGCGACGGCGTTGCAGCGGATGTTGCGCGAGCCCAGCTCCTTGGCCGTCGTCTTCGTGAGCGCGATCACGCCGCCCTTCGAGGCCGTGTAGTTCGCCTGCCCCGCGTTGCCCATGATGCCGACGACGGAGGCGATGTTGACAATCGAGCCGCCGAGGGCCTTCCCGTCCGCGTCCTTGTTCTTCATCATCGGCCGCGAGACGGCGCGGGTGAAGAGGAACGTCCCCTTCAAGTTCACGTTGAGCACCGCGTCCCAGTCCTCGTCGCTCATGCGCATGAGAAGCCCGTCCTTCGTGATGCCCGCGTTGTTGACCATGACGTCGATTTTGCCGAAGTCGGCGAGGACGGCCTTGACGCACGCGTCCACCTCGGCGGAGACGGCGACGTTGACGCCGTAGCCCTTCGCCTTCACGCCGCACGCGGCGAGCGCGGCGACCGTCTCGTCGCACCACGCCTCCTTCAAGTCGCAGATGGCGACGTCCGCCCCGCGCGAGGCCAGCTCCTTCGCGATGGCCGCGCCGATGCCACGCGCCGCGCCCGTGACGAGCGCGACCTTCCCCTTCAAGTTTCCAGACATAGCCCTTCTCCTTTTTAGAAAGCCGCCGCCGTCGCGTCGAGCGAGGCGAGGTCGGCCACGTTGAACGTTTCAAGCGTCGGATCGATCTTCTTGACGAGACCCGAGAGAACCTTGCCCGGCCCGAACTCGACGAAGCGCGTCGCGCCCAGCTCCTTCGCGCACGCGACGTCGGCCGCCCAGTTCGTCGTCCCCGTCACCTGCTCAAGCATCGCCGCCTTGATGGCCGCGCCGTCGTTCGCGTGGGGACGACCCGTCACGTTCGAGAGAACGGGCATCGTCGGCGCGTGGAAGTCGAGGGTCTCCAGGACGGGCGCGAGCTTCTCGCGCGCGCTCGCCATGAAGGGCGAGTGGAACGCCCCCGCCGTCGCGAGCGGAATCGCGCGCTTGATGCCGAGCGTTTTCGCCTCCTCGGCCGCCCGCGCGATGGACTCTTTCGAGCCGGAGAGGACGACTTGCGCGGACGAGTTCACGTTGGCGACGGTGCAGGACGCGCGTTCGCACAAGGTGTTCAGTTGCTCCGGCGTCGCCCCGACGATGGCGATCATCCCGGAGGGCGTCGCCTCGCACGCCTCCTGCATGAAGCGGCCGCGAGCCTCCAGCACCTTCAAGGTCGAGCGGAAGTCGAGGACGCCCGCGACACACAGGGCTCCCCACTCGCCGAGGGAGAGACCCGCCGCGCACGAGAACGCGACGCCCTTCGCCTTCTGAAGGGCGCGGTAGGCCGCGAAACTCGTCACGAAGATCGCGGGCTGGCAGACGTTGGACTTCGTGAGCGCCTCCTGCGGGCCCTCGAAGCAGACTGTCTTCAAGTCGAAGCCCAAGACCTCGTTCGCCTCGTCGTAAAGCGACATGATCTCAGGGTCCCGCAACGCGAAATCCCGGCCCATGCCAGGAACCTGGGCGCCTTGTCCGGCGAAGATGCAACACGTTTTCATAAGACGATTATATCATATTTTCCCGCTTTTGATAAACTCTTCCCCACGCGCCACGGCCTTCATGTTCGCGTCGAGGAGCGAGGCTTTGCGCGCGCTGATCGTCTCTTGGAGAGCCTGCGTCAGCGTCGCGGGGTTCACGCAGCGCGTCTTTTCGACAATCGCGCCGAGGAGGATCATGTTCGCGAGGGAGGCCGAACCCATTTCCGTCGCCATCTGCGTCGCGGGGACGTAGACGACCTCGACGTCCGTGCGCGTGACCTGACGCGGGATGAGCGAGGAGTCGACAAAGACCGTGCCGCCCGGCGCGACCGCGCCCTCGAACTTGTCGAGCGAGGGCTCGTTCATCACCATGAGGATGTTCGGGTGCGCGATGATCGGCGAGCCGACGGGATCGTCCGAGACGATGACCGAGCAGTTGCACGTGCCGCCGCGCATCTCAGGGCCGTAGGACGGCAGCCACGAGAGCTCCTTGCCCTCGATGAGCGCCGCGTGCGCCAACACCTTGCCGGAGAAGAGAAGCCCCTGTCCGCCGAAGCCCGCCATGATTGTTTCGTGAGTCATCTTACTTCGCCTCCTCTCCCGTCCGATCCTTGAAGCAGCCGAGCGGATACTGCGGAATCATCTTCTCCTCGACGAACTGGCACGCCTTGTCCGGCGTGAGACCCCAGTTGGTGGGGCAGGTCGAGATGACCTCGACGAGCGAGAAGCCCTTGCCCTCGACCTGCGTCCGAAACGCCTTCTCGATGGCCTTCTTCGCCTGGCGGACGTGGGGGACGGAGTTGACGGCGACGCGCGCCAAGTAGGCGGGCGCGTCGAGCGTCGCCAAGAGCTCGCAGATGCGGATTGGCAAGCCCTGCGTCTTCGGGTCGCGGCCGTAGGGGGAGGTCTGCGTGACCTGGCCGACGAGCGAGGTGGGGGCCATCTGCCCGCCGGTCATCCCGTAGATCGCGTTGTTGATGAAGATGATCGTCACGTTCTCGCCACGGCACGCCGTCGAGACCGTCTCGCACAGGCCGATGGACGCGAGGTCGCCGTCGCCCTGGTAGG
>CAVKTW010000094.1:0-6012 GCA_963659085.1 Candidatus Methanomethylophilaceae archaeon
GTCAACCACGCCTGGGGCAGCCGCTGGTTCGCGCCCAAGAAGACGTTCGGCGCGTTGCTCGTCGAGGATCAGAAGATCCGCGAGGCCTGCAAGAAGCGCCTCGCCGAGGCGGGCCTCTCGAAGATCGAGATCGAGCGCTACGCCAACCGCGTGCGCGTCACGCTCCTGAGCGCGCGCCCCGGCGTCATCATCGGACGCAAGGGCGGCGACGTCGAGGCGATGCGCGCCGACCTTGAGAAGATGACGAAGAAGGAGGTCTACCTCGAGATCCGCGAGGTGAACGGGCCCGACGCCGACGCGCAGCTCGTCGCCGAGTCGATCGCCCAGCAGCTCGAGCGGCGCATCATGCTCAAGCGCGCGATGAAGCGCGCGATCAAGGTCGCCATGGACTTGGGCGTCGAGGGCATCAAGGTCAAGGCGGGCGGCCGCATCAACGGCGCGGAGATCGCGCGCGTCGAGTGGTCCCGCGAGGGCAAGGTGCCGCTGCACACGCTCCGCGCCAACATCGACTACGGCTTCGCGGAGGCCAACACCACGGCCGGCAAGATCGGCATCAAGGTGTGGATCTGCAAGAAGGAGGGCTTCCAGGCCCGTCCGTCCCGCGGCGACCGCCGCGGCGAGCGCCGCGAGCGCGGCGACAGGAAGGAGGGGAGGTAAGCCATGCCGCTGATGCCCAAGAGAGTCAAGTACCGCAAGGTCTCGAAGGGGAACCGCTCCGGCTACGCCACGTCGGGCACGGAGCTCGCCTACGGCGAGTTCGGCCTGAAGGCGCTCACCCGCGGGCTTCTCACCGCCACGCAGATCGAGGCGTGCCGCGTCGCGATCAACCGCGAGATGAAGCGCAAGGGCAAGCTGTGGATCCGCGTGTTCCCGGACAAGCCCGTGACGCGCAAGCCGATCGAAGTCCGCATGGGCGGAGGAAAGGGCAACCCGGAGTTCTGGGCGGCCGTGATCCTGCCCGGCAAGGTGCTCTTCGAGGTCGGCGGCGTCAGCGAGGAGGTCGCCAAGGAGTGCCTCCGCCTCGCCGCCACCAAGATCGGCATCCACACCAAGTTCATCACCCGCGCAGGAGTCAAGATCTAATGAGCACGGAAAACAGCAGCCGCGGCGCGCGCAAGCTCCGCAAGGGCGTCGTCGTCTCGAAGTCCGGGGCGAAGACCGTGAAGGTCGCGGTCTCGTACCGCGAAGTCCACCCCGTGTACGGCAAGGTCGTCACGCGCACCAAGAACTACCACGCGCACGACGAGGCCGACACGGCCAAGGTCGGCGACGCCGTCGTCATCATGGAGACTCGCCCGATGTCCGCCACCAAGCGGTGGCGCATCGTCGCGAAGTAAGGAGGACCGGACAATGTTGCAGGAACTCTCCAACCTCGTGGTCGCGGACAACACCGGCGCCAAGCGCGCCATGTGCTTCCGCATCCTCAAGCAGCGCAAGGAGTACGCGCACCTCGGCGACGTCATCCGCGTGGCGATCAAGGAGTCCTCGCCGACGGCGTCGGTGAAGAAGGGCTCGGTCGCGACGGCGGTGATCGTGCGGACGGGCAACCCGATCCGCCGCGCCGACGGCTCGGCCGTCCACTTCGACCAGAACGCGTGCGTCCTCGTCGACTCGAAGCTCAACCCGATCGGCACCCGCGTGTTCGGGCCGGTCGCCCGCGAGCTGCGCGAGAAGAACTACATGAAGATCCTCTCGATGGCCCCGGAAGTGGTCTGACGGACAAGGAGCAGCGAAAATGTCTATCGCAAGAATCAGGAAGAACGACACCGTGATCTGCACGCGCGGCAACGACGCGGGCAAGACCGGCACCGTCCTCAGCGTCGACCCCAAGAAGGGCGTCGCGGTCGTCGCCGGGCTGAACGTCCACAAGAAGGCCGTCCGCCGCACGGAGAAGACCCCCGGCGGGCTCATCGACAAGGAGCTGCCGATCCGCCTCTGCAAGCTCATGCCCTACGACGCCGACAAGAAGTGCGGCACGCGGGTCAAGGCCGGCGAGAAGGACGGGAAGAAGGCGCGCGTCGCGGTCAAGAGCGGCAAGGCCCTCTAAGTCAAGGAGCAATCATCATGGCAAGACTCAAAGACGAATACGCGAGCCGCATGGTCCCCGAGCTCGAGAAGAAGCTCGGCACGACGAACAAGATGCTCGTCCCGCGCCTTCAGAAGATCGTCATCAACATGGGCTTCGGCATCGTCTCGAAGGACGAGCAGAAGGCGCTCGTGGACGACCTGGCGGCGATTACCGGCCAGCGGCCGATGCTCTGCAAGGCGAAGAAGTCGATCTCGAACTTCAAGCTGCGCGAGGGCATGGTCATCGGCGCGAAGGTCACGCTGCGCGGCGAGCGCATGTGGGAGTTCGCCGACCGCCTCATCTCGGCCGCGCTGCCGCGCATCCGCGACTTCCGGGGCGTCCCGAACCGCGGGTTCGACGAGGCGGGCAACTACACGCTCGGCGTCAAGGAGCACACGATCTTCCCGGAGCTCGTGGACTCGTCGGCGCACTCGGGCATGGACATCACGTTCGTCACGTCATCAACCGACAAGAAGGCCTGCCGCGAGCTTTTGACCGCCATGGGCATGCCGTTCGCGGGGAGGAACTAATTATGGCTAAACAGTGTCTGATCGAAAAGCAGAAGAAGGCGCCCAAGTTCAAGGTCCGCGCCTACAACCGCTGCCAGCGTTGCGGCCGCCGCCACGCCTACCTGCGCAAGTTCGGCGTGTGCCGCCTCTGCTTCCGCGAACTCGCGGTCGCGGGGTTGATCCCCGGCGTCACCAAGGCCTCGTGGTAACCTCAAGGAAAGGAATCTCATCACCATGACTATCGATCCCATTTCCGACATGCTCACGACGATCCGCAACGGCCTGAAGGCGCGCCTTTACGCCGTCGAGACGCCGGCGAGCCGTCTCAAGGCGGAGATCGCCCGCGTCATGAAGGAGGCGGGCTACATCGCCGACTTCGTGACGACGACCGGGTTTCCGAAGAAGCTCGTGATCACGCTGAAGTATTCGCAGAGCGCCCGCCCCGCGATCACGGAGATCAAGCGCGTCTCGCGCCCCGGCCTGCGCCACTACGCGGCGTGCGCCAAGATCCCCTCGATCCTCGACGGCATGGGTCTCGTCGTCCTCTCGACGTCCAAGGGCGTCATGTCGGGCGCCGAGGCGAAGAAGGCGAAGCTGGGCGGCGAAATCATCTGCACGGTCGCATAAGGTTAGGAGTGTCAAACAATGTCTCGAATCGGTAAAGAACCCGTCAAGCTCGCCGAGGGCGTCACCGCCACGGTCGAGGGACAGAAGGTGACGGTCAAGGGGGCGCTCGGCGAGCTCTCCTACACGATGCATGAGGGCATCTCGGCGAAGGTCGAGGGCGGCGCGGTTCTCGTCGCGTGCGCGGACGACGCCTCGCTCGGAAACTTCCACGGCCTCGCCCGCGCGCTCATCCACAACATGGTCGTCGGCGTGTCCGCCGGCTACCAGAAGCAGCTCGCCATCGAGGGCACCGGCTTCAAGGCCGTCCTGAAGGGTCAGGAGCTCGCGCTCTCGCTCGGCTTCGCGTCCCCGAAGGTCTACGCGATCCCGGCGGGGCTGACCGTGACCGTCGAGAACGACGGCCTCCAGGTCACCATCAAGGGCATCGACAAGCAGGCCGTCGGCGAGGCCGCCGCCCGCATCCGGTCGTATTACCCCGCCGAACCCTACAAGGGCAAGGGCATCCGCTATGTCGGCGAGCACATCCGCCGCAAGCAGGGCAAGAAGGTCGCCTAACCGGCGCGGAGTTGAAGGAGGGAAATCCATGTTCAATCGCAAAGTTCAACGTCAAAAGAGGCATCTGCGCCTCCGCCAGCGCATCGTCGGCACGGCGGCGCGTCCGCGCCTGTCGATCTGCGTGTCCAACAAGCATATGTACGTCCAGTTCATCGACGACGACGCGGGGCGGACGCTCGCGCAGGCGAACTCGCTCAAGGACGCGCACGCGAACCTCGCCACCGCCAAGACCCTGGGCGCGACGGCGGCCGAGGCGGCGAAGGCGGCGGGCATCTCGCTCGTCGTCGTCGACCGTGGCGGGCGCAAGTTCGCCGGGCGCGTCGCGGCCATCGTGGACGCCCTGGTCGCCGGCGGCGTCGCCATCTCGACGAAAAAGGAGGAGAAGTAAGCCATGGCATTCAATCGTGACAAGCGCGCGGATCAGGCGGAAGACGCTCTCGACGAGCACACCGTCTTCATCAACCGCTGCGCCAAGACCGTCAAGGGCGGCCGCCGCATGAGCTTCTCCGCCGTCATCGTCGTCGGCGACAAGGAAGGCAAGGTCGGCGTCGGCTTCGGCAAGGCCAACGAGGTGGCGGACGCCATCCGGAAGGGCGGCGAGGCCGCCCGCAAGGCGATGAAGAAGGTCGTCATGAAGGGCAAGACCATCCCGCACGACGTCACCGGCGTCTGCGACGGCGGCCGCGTCATCCTGAAGCCCGCCCCGGACGGCACGGGTCTCATCGTCGGCGGCGGCATGCGCCCCGTCCTTGAGGCGGCGGGCATCCGCGACGCGGTGGGCAAGTCCCTCGGCTCGAAGAACCGCCTCAACGTCGTCAAGGCCACGCTCAACGCGCTCTCGAAGCTTCGGAGCGCCGAGGAGATCGCCGCGCTGCGCGCGTAAGGAAAGGAGAATCTCATGGAACTTCACTCTCTCACGAACACTCCCGGCGCGCGCAAGACGCGCAAGCGTGTCGGACGCGGCTGCGGGTCGGGTCTCGGCAAGACGGCGGGCAAGGGCCACAAGGGTCAGCACGCGCGCAAGGGCCACAAGCACAAACTCGTCTTCGAAGGCGGCCAGATGCCGCTCGTCCGTCGCCTCCCGAAGCGCGGCTTCAACAACGCCCGCTTCAACGCGAAGGCGCTCGGCGTGAACGTCTCCGACTTGGAGAAGAAGTTCGAGGCCGGCGCCGAGATCACCGTCGAGACGCTCGCCAAGGCGGGTTTCTCCGACAACAAGCGTCCGAAGGTGAAAATCCTCGGCACGGGCGAACTCACCAAGAAGTTCACCGTCAAGGTGCCCTGCTCCGCCGCCGCGAAGGCGAAGATCGAGGCGGCCGGCGGCACGGTGGCTTGACACGCGGCGCGGCTTTTGGTATACTACGCGCTCAATATGATTCGCAACACGAAGTTCTTTTACTTTTGGTGGCCCAACGGGTATTCCATCCGCAGGGCTTCAACCGCGTCGTTGTGAATCGATAAGGCAAGTCCAAATCCCGAAAAGGCGGATCGTCAAACAAGGCGAGCCGCCTTTTTCTTTTATCAAAAAACAACATCAGAAAACAAACAAGACAAGGAGAACGAACATGAACAACGAACCCTACAAGACCTACTTGAGCGAAGACGAATTGCCGAAGGCGTGGTATAACCTCCGCGCGGACATGACGGAGAAGCCCGCGCCCCTGCTCAACCCCGCGACGCTCAAGCCCGTGACGGCGGAGGAGCTGGATCCCGTCTTCTGCCGCGAGAGCATCCGTCAGGAGTTGGACGACACGACGCCCTTCATTCCCATCCCGACGCCGGTGCGCGACTTCTACCGAATGTATCGACCCTCGCCCCTCGTGCGGGCGACGTTCCTGGAGAAGGCGTTGGACACGCCCGCGAAGATCTACTACAAGTTCGAGGGCAACAACACCTCCGGCTCGCACAAGCTCAACAGCGCGATCGCGCAGGCCTACTACGCGAAGGAGCAGGGGCTCACGGACGTCACGACCGAGACGGGGGCGGGGCAGTGGGGGACCGCGCTCTCCATGGCGTGCGCCTTCTTCCACCTCAAGTGCCACGTCTTCATGGTGAAGTGCTCCTACGAGCAAAAGCCCTTCCGCCGCGAGGTCATGCGCACGTATGGCGCGGACGTGACGCCCTCGCCGTCGATGACGACCGCCATCGGGCGCAAGATCAACGAGGCGTTTCCGGGGACGACCGGCTCGCTCGGTTGCGCCATTTCGGAGGCCGTCGAGGCGGCGGTGTCGCGCCCGACGACGCGCTATGTCT
>CAVKTW010000095.1:0-3213 GCA_963659085.1 Candidatus Methanomethylophilaceae archaeon
GCGGCGAGGATCTCGGCGACGGGCGTGACGCCGACGAAACTCGCCTTCTTGACGCCGTTTTGGTAGCACATCAGCGCGGGGATCGACATGATGCCAAAGGCGGCGGCCAACTCCGGCGCTTCGTCGACGTTTACCTTGACGATTTTGATGTCGGGCCTTTTCGGCGCGATCTCACGCGCGATGGCCTCGCCCATCATCTGGCACGGGCCGCACCACGTCGCCCAAAAGTCCACAAGCGCGTTCCCCGACGAGACCGCCTCGTCAAACGCCGCTTTCGTCTTGACATCCATCTCACACCTCCTTCAACTTTCGTGAAAATTCGTGTTCATTCGTGGCTAATCCTATGCCCGCTCAACCGACTGGCCATCCTTCGAATCCTTGACGCGCCAGCCCTTCGCGGCGATTTCGTCGCGGAGGCGGTCGGACTCCGCCCAGTTCTTCGCCTGCCGGGCGGCGGCGCGGAGGTCGAGGAGCGACTTGACATCATCGGGAACCTCAACGGTCTTCCGCCCATCTTCAAAGAAGATAATCCCCAGCACCTCGTCCATCCGCCTGAAGACATCGAGCAAGGCCTCCCCATTCCCCATTCCCCATTCCCCATTCCCCACTACAGCATTCGTGTGGCGAACGAGGTCGAAGAGCGCGGCAAACGCCTTGGGCAGGTTGAGGTCGTCGTTCACCGCCGCCGTGAAGTCGGCGAGGCACGCCTGGGCGAAGTCGGGGGCGGAAGCGAACGCGGACGCTGGCGCATCCGCCACAGGACAGGCCGCCGCGCCCGCAAGAGTCTCGCCGGCGGCGCACTCTCCGCACCCTTCCACCTTTCCACCCTGCCCCCCTTCCACTTTTCCACCTTTCCACCTTTCCACTTTTCCCACACACTCGTCGATGCGGGCGAGGGCCTTGCGGGCATCGTCAAGCGCGGAGAACGCGAAGTTGAGTCCGCTGCGGTAATGCGCGTTGATGAGGACGGTGCGGATCTCGCGGCCGGTGTAGCCTTTCGCCAAGAGGTCGCGGAGCGTGAAGAAGTTGCCGAGCGACTTCGACATCTTCTCGCCGTTGACGCGCAAGTGCGCACAGTGCATCCACGTCTTCACGAACGTCTGGCCCGTCGCGGCCTCGGCCTGCGCGATCTCGTTCTCGTGATGGGGAAAGAGGTTGTCGATGCCGCCCGTGTGAAGGTCGAACGTCGGGCCCAGATACTTCATCGACATCGCCGAGCACTCGATGTGCCAGCCGGGGCGGCCGCGCCCCCACGGCGAGTCCCAGCCCACGTCGCCGTCCGACGGCTCCCACGCCTTCCAAAGCGCGAAGTCGCCGACGTTCTCCTTGTCGTATTCGTCGGCGGCGCACCGCTGACCCGTGCGCTGCGCGTCGAAGTCGATGTGCGCGAGCTTGCCGTAGCCGGGGAACGAGCGAACCTTGAAGTAGACGGACTTGTCCTCGCTTTGGTAGGCGAGCCCCTTCGCCATCAGCGTCTCAACGAGCGCGATCATCTCCGGGATGTGGTCGGTCGCCGCCGGGTAGACCTCCGCCGGCTCGATGTTCAGCCTCTTCAGGTCGGCGAAGAAGGCGTCCTTGTAGGGCTTCGTGTAGTCGTTCAGCGACAGGTGCGCGGCCTGCGCGCCCTTGATCGTCTTGTCGTCGACGTCCGTCAGGTTCATGACCTGTTTCACGCGGAAGCCGTTGAACTCGATGACGCGCCGGAGGATGTCCTCGAAGGCGTAGGCCCTGAAGTTCCCGATGTGGGCGAAATTGTAGACGGTGGGCCCGCACGTGTAGAGGCGAACCGTGTTGTCCTCAAGCGGGCGCAGCTCCTCGACCCGCCGCGAAAGCGAATTGTAGACGTTCATGACTTTATTATACCAATTGTTTTCACGATGCGTGGCGCTCTTCGATGAAAAAAACCTTGTCGCCGACGCGGCATCGCGGCGCCTTGATCGTCACCCACGTCCCCTTCTCGGCGCACGCCACGCGCTCCTCGTCGCGGTGCATCTCGCCCACCGTCAGCTCCTCGACGCCCGTCGTCGCGCCCTGGATTTGGATGCGGTCGCCCGTCGAGAGGCTGTGATCCTGAATCTTGACCTGCGCCACGCCGGCTTGGCGGAAGTAGTCCAGCACAATGCCGACATGACGCTTCACCCGCGTCGCGCGCGAGAATTCCGACGACGTGAACTGATCCGCCCCGGGGCGGCCGAAGTAGAGGCCGCTTGAGAACTCGCGGTGGAAGACGCGCGAAACCTCCTCCTCCAGCGCGGCGACGAGTTCCGAGGTGTAAGCGCCCGCCAGAACCGCGTCCACGGCGCGGCGGTAGCACGAGGCCGTTGTCTTCACATACTCCGCGTTGCGCGCGCGCCCCTCGATCTTGAAGCTCGCGATTCCCGCCTCCATCAGTGCGTCCACAAAGCGCAGCGAGCAGAGATCCTTGGCCGAGAGCACCGTGTGCGGCTCGACGAGGAACTCGGTCTTCGCCTCGTGGACGGGCTGGTGCGCGTCGTCCTCGTAGAAGTCGACCGCCTTGACGAGGAACTGGCGGCGGCAGGGCTGCGTGCAGGCGCCGCGGCACGCGCTCGACTTGAAGATCTCCTGGCTCATGAAGCAGCGCCCCGACTCCGCGACGCACTGCGCCCCGTGGACGAAGCACTCAAGCTCGACCTCAGGGACGGCCGCGTGGATGCGGCGCACCTCGGAAAGCGTGCATTCCCGCGCCAGGACGACGCGCGACGCCCCTTGGGAGGCGAGGAATTTGACGGCGCGGGAATTCGACGTCGAGAACTGCGTCGAAATGTGGAACGGAACGCCCGCCTCGCGGCAGAGCGAGATGACGCCCCAGTCGGCGACGATCACCGCGTCCACGAAGCCCTTGGCCGCGCGGAGAATCGCCGCGACCTCCGCCGCCTCGTCCTCGAACATGATGGCGTTCAGCGTCAGATACCGTTTGAGGCCCGCCGTCCGCCGCGCGATCTCCGGCAAATCCTCCACCTTGAAATTGACACCGGCGCGGGCGCGCATGTTGAGCGTCCCCAGACCGAAATAGACGGCATCCGCCCCGCCTTGCCGCGCGGCCTCAAGGCACGTGAAATCGCCCGCAGGCGCCAAAATTTCAGGACGAGACATGAAGCCGCCTCTCGTGTTGGCGGAGGGGGGGGGATTCGAACCCCCGGTGGACTTGCGCCCACACAACCTTTCCAAGGTTGCACCATCGACCACTCGGAC
>CAVKTW010000096.1:0-2249 GCA_963659085.1 Candidatus Methanomethylophilaceae archaeon
CGCCTTGATGATCTGCCGCTCGTTGTCGGCGTAGACATCCGGGTGGCGCAGAAGCGCAATCGGGTTGACGGAGTGATACCGCCCCTTGATGACGCGCACGCCGCCCAAGAGGTCGCAGTCGCACGGAAAGTGGAAGCGGTGGTAGTCGACGGGGGCGAGACGGAACACGGCCACGTCGCAACGCGCGTCGGGAAGTTCCTCCCGCAGGATGTCGGCGAGGGAACGCACCGCCCCCTTGACGGGAAAGGGATCGCGCGCGGACACGCCGAGATGAAGCCGAAGCCGCGCGTCGCACGGCGAGACGAACCCCTCGCCCACGGGTCGCGCCCCCGCCTTCAAGCGGCGCGTGAAAAACTCGTTGAACGAGCGATACGCGGCGAGCGGCTTTTCCGCCTCGTGCGGTTCGCACCCGGGGATGTTCGCGAGCGCGGTGATCGCCCTGCGCGAGAGGCGCGAGTCGTCGTAAAGGCCGAAGAGCGCGGAGACGAGGCGCGAGCCGAAGAGGACGGGCCAGAGCGTCCGCCCCAAGAGCGTCTCGTAGGCGAAGGACAGCGCCCCCGAACCCATCACGCTTTCCACGACCTCCCGACCCGTGGCGCGGTCGACGAACACGATGGGGTTTGCTTTTTCCATGTCAGTTGAGTGTGATGAAACCGCGCCGGATCGCGAGGTTGACGGCCTCCGTGCGGTCGTCCGCGCCCAGCTTGAAATAGATCCGCTTCAAGTGCATCTTGACGCTGTTCTCGCTGATGCCGAGGCTTTCGCCGACGCGGCGGTTGTTGAGCCCCCGCGCGACCGCCGTCAGCACCTGCGCCTCGCGTTGGGTCAGCCCCTGCGCGTCCTTGCGCGTCTCGTAAATGCGTTGGACGTCCTCGGAGAGGCGCATCTCGCCACGGCTGGCGGCGCGGATGGCGTCGAGGATCTCCGCGATGGGCGCCTCCTTCTGGACATAGCCGAGGGCCCCCGCCTCCAGCGAGCGGTAGACGTCCTCCTCAAGGTCGGAGGTCGTGAGCATGACGACGCGGGCCTGGGGGTTCTCCCGCAGGATCTCGCCGAGCGCCTCGACCCCGCCCACGTCCGGCATGCGCACGTCGAGGAGCGTGACGTCGGGCTTCGTCTCGGCGACGAACGCGGCCGCGCCACGGCCGCCGCCGAACTCGCCCGCGAACGCCATCTCGGGGTCGGAGGAGAGGACGTAGCGCAACCCCGCGCGCACGACCACGTGGTCGTCGATGATGGCGACGCGGATCATCAGCGCGGCGCGTTGAACAGCTGCGTCGTCGCGCAGCAGGGGTCGGACGTGTAGCGGCACGCGAGCCGCCGCAAGCCGGCTTCGTCGCCGGGCGTGACCAAATGCGTCATGTGGACCTCGCACGTCGCGAGGTCGGTGAGCTTCTCCATCGCGAGCGCGGCGGCGGGGTTCGTCGTCGCCGAGATCGCGAGCGCGATCAGGGCCTCGTCGAGGTTGAGCGACGTGTAGCCGCCCTTCAGGATGTCGCGCTTCATGTGCGCGATTGAGGCGAGGATGGACGGCGCGAGCAGCGGCAGGCGGTCGGGGATGCCGGCGAGCTGCTTGACCGCGTTGAGGATGACGGCCGAACAGGCGTGGAGCTCGTCGGAGTTGCGCCCCGTGACGATCTCGCCCGACGGCAGCTCGATTGCCGCCGCCGAGACGATCTGGCCGCCCGCCTTGCCCTTGCCCTGCTGCCGCGCCGTCTCGGCCGCCGCGCGCGCGGCGCGGGCGACACGCCGGTCGTCCGTCGTCAGCGCGAGCGAGTCCATGAGGATCTTCGCGCGGTTGAGCATCTCCTCGTCGGCCGCCCCCTCGGCGTAGAGGCACTGGTCGCGCAGGTAGCGGCGGATCACCTCCTGCCGCGAGGCTTCGCGCACGACCTCGTCGTCGACGATGCCGAAGCCGATGCGGTTCACGCCCATGTCCGTCGGCGACTTGTAGGGGCACGCGCCCTTCGTCATCTTCTCCCAGATCGCCTTCAACAGCGGGAAGGCGTCGACGTCGCGGTTGTAGTTGACCGCCGTCACCCCATAGGCCGCGAGGTGGTAGGGGTCGATCATGTTCTTGTCGTTGAGGTCGACCGTCGCCGCCTCGTAGGCGATGTTCAACGGGTGGTGGAGCGGCAGGTTCCAGACCGGGAAGCTCTCGAACTTGGAATACCCCGCCTGGCGCCCGGCGCGATACTCGTGGTAGATCTGCGTGAGGCACGTCGCGAACTTGCCCGACCCGGGGCCCG
>CAVKTW010000097.1:0-2950 GCA_963659085.1 Candidatus Methanomethylophilaceae archaeon
CGGCCGCTTCTCGACCACATCTTGGACGAGATGGCGCGGTTGCCGCGCACGCCGGGGGTCACGGTCTGTTGCGGCGACGTGATCCCGTATTTCGACGCGAAAAACGTCCGCTTCGCCCCGCGTGGCGTGACGGGGATCGCGTTCAAGGCTGGGCCGTGGCAGGCGCGGCGGCACGGCGTTTACGTGCTGGCGGACGGGGGCAAAAGCCCCATCCGAAAGGTGACGTCGTTCCTCCAAAAGCCCCACGTGACGCGCGGCTCGTTCCTCATCGACACGGGCATCCTCCACATCGACTGGGAGACGGCCACGCGCATGAAAAGCCTGGCGATGACAGGCGACATCTACGAGGATTTCCCGAAACTTTTGCTCGCGGGGTTCGCGCCCTTTTACGCCTGCGAAGTGCCGTCGTGCACGTTCTTCCACATCGGGTCGAGCCGCGAACTCCTGCGGCACTTGGGCAAAAGCGTCCATGTGAAGGCGGTGCGCGGGCGCGTCCTGGTCGACGGCGTCCACGCGGGGATCGCGCGCTTGGACGGGGACAACATCGTCACGAACATCCCGGCGAGTTTCGGCGACATTTCCCTGAAGAAGGGCGAATGTCTGACCGCTCTGCCCCTCAAGGACGGCTCGTGGTATCCTCTGAAATACAACATCGACGACACGTTCAAGGAGGACGGCCTTTGGGAGCGGCACGGCCTCGGCGAGAAGATGCGCGAGATCGACCCCGAACGGCTGTTGAGCCTCAAAACGCCTGCCCGCGTCCGCGTCACGCGCCCGCTGCGCCTCGACTTGGCGGGCGGTTGGAGCGACACGCCGCCCATCTGCCACGAGGTGGGCGGGGCGGTTCTCAACGCGGCCGTCTGTTTGGAGGGGGGCGATCCCGTCGTGGCGGAAGTCGAGCGTCTCGCGGCGCGGGAGGTTCGCGTGACGAGCGTCGACCTTGGCAAGAAGGGCGTTTTGACGACGCGGGAGGAAATCGACGCGCCGCAAGACCCGCACGATTGGTGCGCCCTCGTCAAGAGCGCCTTGAAGGTCGTCGGCTACGATTTCGGCGAGGGCGGGCTTTCAATCCGCATCCGCGCGGACGTCCCCAAGGGGAGCGGCATGGGGACGAGCTCGATTTTGGGCTCGGCCTTGATCGAGGCGCTCGTCCGCGTCCTCGGCCGCTCGTGCGCGACCGAGGGCCCGGCGTTCCGCGACGAGATCGCGCTCTTGACGATGCGTCTGGAGCAGGTCATGAAGACGGGGGGCGGCTGGGAGGATCAGATGGGTGCGCTCTACCCCGGCATCAAGTTGATCGAGACGGCGCCGGGGCGCGAGCAGGTTTTCCGCGTTCGGACGCTGAACGCGCGGGCGCAGGAGAAAGCCGCGCAGTTCATCCAGTCGCGCGGCGTCCTCTACTTCACGGGGCAGAAGCGCATGGCGCGGAACGTCCTCCGTGGCGTTCTCTCGTTCTACGCCCGCAACCCCCACGGCATCGCGCACGCCATCATCGCGGCGCTCAAGAAGGACGCGCAGCAGGCTTTCCACGCGCTGGAGCGCGGCGACTTCGCCCGCTTCACAGCCGTCGTCAACCGCTACTGGCTCAACAAGAAGGCGTTGGATCCGGGCAGCACGAACGCGCACGTCGAGTCGATCATCGCGCGTCTCGCGCCGTGGACGGAGGCCGTCATGCTCTCCGGGGCGGGCGGCGGCGGCTTCCTCTTCGCGCTCGCGAAGTCGCGCCAGGCCAAGGACGAGATGCTCAAAGTCCTCGCGGCCGCCGGCGGCCCTGGCCGCGCCTACCGCTTCAGGATCCGCTTTTTCGCCGATTGCGCGGGGGCGGAGAAATGATATAATGGTGGACAATTAGAAAGGAAGAGAAGACCATGGTGAAAAAATTGTCCATCGCGCTCGCCGCCGCTTGGCTCGGCGCATCCGCGTTCGCCAAGGAGGCGACGCTCGTCGTCGAGCGCAACCCGTCCGCCCGCGAGGGGCATTTGGTCGCGTGGACGCCGTTCGCGCTGACGCTCGCGGGCCCCGTTGGCCTTCCGTGGGGATGCTGGAATGTGAAGGGGCTTCAAATCGGCCTTTGGAACGACGTCTGCGAGTTCTCTGGCCTCCAGATCGGCCTCGTCAACGTCGCCGACCGCGCCTACGGCCTTCAAATCGGCGTCGTCAACGTCATCGCGACGGACGATGTTCCGTTTCTGCCCATCGTCAACTGGAGTTTCTAAAGAGAAGGAGGTTCCGTCATGAACAAATGGCTCATTCCCCCGCTGTTGGCTTTGCTCGTGGGCTGCGTCGAGACGCGGGGCACGCGCGTCTCCATCGACACGGAAACGGGCGAGGCGTCCGTCCTTGAGAACTCCTACCGCCTCGCCAACCGCGTCAAGGTGCGCAAGGTCGTCTACGGCGAGGCATCCGAGGGCATCCGCAAGGCGACGGTGACGATTGAGTCCGTCACGAAGCGCCGCCAACGCCTCCAGGCGCGGATGGTCTGGGCGGACGCGGAGGGCTCGGACATTGACGCGGACGCGAAGCCCTACCGCGCGATCATCCTCGACGGCAACGATGTCCACACGTTCACCGGCGTCGCGCCGAATGCCCGCGCCGTCAAGGCGAAACTCCAGATCCGCGAAATCGAGACCGTCGAGTGATGAAAGTGAAAGGAACGATGACCATGAAGAAACTTCTCGCCCTCGCCTGCGCCGCCCTCGCCCTCTCCGGGTTCGCGGCGGACAAGAAAATCGCCGTTTTCGTGCAGAACAAGAGCGGCGTTCCCGCGCTCGACGCGCAACTCGGCAACATCCGCGAGCGCATCGTCGCCGCGTTCGCCGAGGTGGACGGCTTCCAGGTCGTCGACTCGACGCTCGCCGCCGAGGCGTTCCTCGCGTCGCCGAACATCGCCAAGGCCGTCGGCTGCGACTACGCGGCCGTGGCCACGATCCTCCGCGCCGGCGCGACGCAG
>CAVKTW010000098.1:0-4672 GCA_963659085.1 Candidatus Methanomethylophilaceae archaeon
AAAGTGTGAATAGAACGTGACGTTGTTCAGTCGTCGCTCTTACCAAGCGGCGAGATTTCAAGAGTCGCCGCGGTGCTTGAACTTGGCCCCTCCGCCCCAAGCCCGCCTCCCGGCAAAGTCGCTCGGCCAAGTCCGCCCGCCTTCTGCCCTCACGCGGTCATTGACTTCATGGGCGATTTTTAGGATAATACCAAGATTATATCATGGACGAGAAATCTCTTTATCTTGGCGTTGACATCGGGTCGACGACATTCAAGGCCGTTCTCCTGTCGGGCGACGGGAAGGTTCTGCGCACGGTCTACAAGCGCACCCAGCCCGTCGAGGCGGGGAAGGTCGCCTGCACGGGGCAGTGCGCCGCGTGCGGCCGCTGCTCGGGCGGCTCGATCAAGCGTCTCGCGCTCGAATTCCTGAAGGTCTCCGGCCTCGCCTCGTTCTCGGAACTCTCGGCCTGCGTCGTCACGGGCAGCCAGATCGTCGAGGACACGAAGAAGTTCATCCCCTACGACTTCCAGGTGAGCGAGGTGACGGCGCACGTCGCCGGCGCGAAGTTCCTCCACCCCGACGTGGACGCGATCATCGACTGCGGCGGGCAGGACTCGAAGTGCATGGTCTACAACCCGCCGATGAAACTCTGGACGAGCATGATGAGCGGCGTGTGCGCGGCGGGGACGGGCAGCTTCCTCGATTCCGTCGCGCAGAAGCTCGGCGTGCGCATCGAGGACGTCGCGGATCGCGTCAACTACGACTCGAAGACCGAGTTCAGCTCCGTCTGCGCCGTCCTCTCGGCGACGTCGATCAACAAGTTCAAGAACCGCGTCCCAATCGGCGACCTCCTCGCGGGCGCGTGCAAGGCGCAGGCGCGGACGATCCTCAACTCCGTCGGGCAGCTCCTCCTCAACGCGCCGGGGCGCAAGATCCTCTTTCAGGGGGGCGTCGCCTTCAACAAGGCCGTCGCCTACTTCCTCGGCAAGCTGACCGGCAGCGAGATCGTCATCCCGCAGTATCACGAGGTCATGGGCGCCCTCGGCGCGGCCGTCATCGCGCGGCAGCTCCACGACTTGAAGGCCTCCGGCCACCTCAACTTGAAGCCAATCGAATACGAGCCGACGCGCGGCCAATCGGTCGCGCTGCGCGTCAAGTCGACGAAGCGCGAGTTCTTCGCGAAGGAGCCCGGCAAGCCGCTCGTCTGGCGCAACCTCTTCTTCCCGACGGAGATTCTCAATGCGTTCGACTGCCGCATCCGCACGCTGGAGACCTACGCCGCGCTCTTCGCCCGCCGCGCCGACAAGGTCAAGGAGGCCCTCGGCCGCGCCGCGCAAAAGGGCTTCGACGGCCAGACGTGCTCGTTCCTGCGGATGCTGGAGGGGATGGATCTCGAAAAGCCGGACTTCATCGTCTCGACCGTCCAGCCCTGCCAGCAGGCGGAGCGCGTCTTCGCCGACCTCGCGCGCGAGCACCACATGGAGAAGAGCCTCTACTCGCTTCAGACGCCCATCAGCGCACACATGCGCCACGCCGTCGAGATGATGGCCGACGGGCTGGAGGAGGCCGTCTCCGAGATGGAAAAGGCCTTTGGCCGCAAACTCGACCCCGGCCGTCTCGCGGAGGCGTGCGTCAAGTCGAACGAGGCGGCCGCGTGGACGCGCCAGTGCCAGGCGCTCCGCTTCACGTCGCCGCCGCTCGTGCGCGGGAGCGAGGCGATCTACAACGCCGTCGTCTTCTCGCAGCTCTGGGGGACGCAGACGCTCGTCGACATCCAAAAGGCGCAGTTCGAGGAACTCTCGATGAAGAAGGCGTGGGCGGAGAAGCGTTATGCCCTTGAGGACACGCACCGCCTCCTCTGGCTCCACCTGCCGCCGTTCTACGACACGCGCCACCTCGACTTCATCGAGACGACGTGCAACGCGCCCATCGTCTTCGAGGAGACGAACTTCGTCGGCTGGGAGGATCTCGACCCCGCCGACCCCTACCGCTCGCTCGCGAGAAAACTCCTCCAGTCCGGCTTCCTCGACCCCGCGCTGCGCGTCGACTACGTGAAGAAGGCGATTCCCGCCGGCCACTTCAACGGCGTCATCCTCTACACGCACGGCTTCGGCCGCTGCTCGCTCGCCGACCGCGCGCTCGCCAAGCACCTGCGCGAGGAGTTGGACGCGCTGCGCGTGCCGCTCCTGACGCTGGAGGGCGACTGCATGGACGCGTCCATCGACCCATGCTCGACGACGACGAAAATCGCCTCGTTCGTCGAGGCGTTGAACCTCAACCGCTACGGCAACATCTTCGGAAAGACGAGCTGACCCATGGGCGCGTTCTCTGCCGGCATCCTCCTTCTCGCGGTCTCCTCCGCCGCGCCGCTCTCGGACGGCGAGGTTTGGAACGAGGGTGTCGCGGCCTACGAGGCGGGCGACGTCACGAACGCGCTCCGCTCGCTCAACGCGCTCCTCCTCTCGCCGTCGCACGGGGCGCGGGCGGCGGAACTCGCCGCGAAGATCGAGTTCGACCGGGGGAACGCGGAGGCGGCCGCCGACTTGGCGCAAAAGGCTCTCCGCGCCTCGCCGTCGGACGCGCGGCGGCGGCGCAACTTCATGCGGGCGGCGGGGCCGCTTCCGCGTGTGCGCGAGCAGGCCCGGCTTGAAAAGGCGTTGAAGGATGCCGAGGGGAAAGATCCCGCCTCGCTCCTCCAAGGGGCGCGACTCGCCGCGCGCGACCTCTTCGAAGAGTCCGCGACGTATCGCACGAACGCGGCGGAGCGCGTCGTCGCCCTCTCCGATTCGCTCGCCGCGCGGGCGGAGGCGATTTCAATGACCTACCTCGGCGTCCGCGAATCTTTGGCGCGGTCGGTCACGAACGAGGAGGAGGCGGTCACATTCCTCGCGCAGATGGACGAGGCGGAGAAAAAGACGCACGAGGCCGCCCAGGCGTTCGCCGATTTGACGGACGAGGCGTATGACCTTTCCAGCCACGTCGAGGACGACCTCACGCGCTTTTACAAGCGTCTCGTCCTGCCGCCCGGCGCGATGGGCGAGGGGCTCGCCTGCCAGTCGAACGCCTATCTCGATGTGGCGGCGTTCAACGGCCGCCCGTGGCAGACGGAGGCGCTCGACTACACGCGCAGTTTCCGCGCCAAGTTCCCGGCGTGGGCGCGGGCGTATGAGGAGGCCGCGCAAAGCGACACGAACAAGCCGCCTTTTTCGGCCGAGACGCAGGCGAAGATTTCGGCTCTCGCGACGGAACTTGAAAAGATCCAACTCTCGTGCGTCGAATCGGGCGTGCCGTCCGACCAGCAAAAGGCGTGTCAGATCGCCGAGGAGATTTTGAGCCTCCTGCCGAAGGACAAGAACTCGGGCGGTGGCGGTGCGTCCTCGTCGCAACAACCCCCGCCCCCGGCGGGCGGCGACGAGGGGAACGACGAGAAGGACGAGTCGCCCCAGGAGAACGAGCCCGAGACGGATCAGACGCAGGAGCAAGATCCTGACGCGGGCGAGGCCGAGGCGAACGCGGGCGAGGAGGCGGCCGACGAGACGCCCCCGTCCCCGGAGGAGTCCGCGATTGACGCCCTGTTGAAAAAGGCCCAGGAGCGCAGCGACGAGCACGAGGCGGAGAAGAAAGCGCGTCAACGCCACGTGCCGCTGCCGCCGAACGAGAGGGATTGGTGACGATGAAAGTTGTCGTTGCGTGCGGCGGAACGGGCGGCCATGCGTTTCCGGGTCTCGCCCTGGCCGAGGAACTTCTCGCGCGCGGTCACGAGGTGACGGTGTGGACGAGCGGGCGAGCCGTCGAGTCGTCCGTGATGCGTCGCTGGACGGGCGCGACGTTCTCGACGCGCGCGCGCCCGCTCTCCCTCCGAAACGTGTTCTCGAACATCCGCGCCATCCTCCGCTGCCGCCGCGAGATGAAGCGCGTCGCCCCCGACGTCCTCGTCGCGATGGGCAGCTATTCCTCGCTCCCCCCCGTCCTCGCGGCGCGGTCGTGCGCCGTGCGCGTCATCCTCCACGAGGCGAACACGGTGCCGGGCAAGGCGGTCGAGGTTCTCTCGCGCTTCGCCGACGCGGTGGCGACGAGTTTCGCGTCCACGGCGCGGTTTCTGCCGAACGCGCGGACGGTTCTGACGGGGCTTCCCGTTCGCGCGGACATCGCCACGGGCACGCGCTTCGACTTCATCCCGCCGCAGGCCTTCGTCGTCTTCGTGACGGGCGGCTCGCAAGGGGCGCACGCGGTCAATGTCCTCGCCTCGGAGGCTCTCGTCCTCCTGAAGGGGCTTCTCGACGAACGCGCGGCGACGGGCGGCGTGGCGCGGCCCTTGTATGTCATCCACCAGACGGGCGTTCGCGACGAGGGCGAGGTCGTCGGCACGTATGCGCGGGCGTCGCTCCCCAGCCGCGTCCACGCCTTCGAGCACGAGATGGCCGCCGCGTTCGCCTCCGCCGATGTCGTCATCGCGCGGGCGGGCGCGTCCACGTGCTTCGAGCTGGCCGCCTGTGGCAAGCCCGCCTTGCTTATCCCGCTGCCGTCCGCGCTCCGCAACCACCAGCATTTCAACGCCGAGGCGTTCGTGACGGCGGGCGCGGCGGACGAGGCGTTCCAAGACCGCCTCACGCCGCGCGCGCTCGCCCGCTATCTTTTGGACAAGCACGACCGCCCGGCGCGTCTGAAGGCGATGTCCGAAAAAATGCGC
>CAVKTW010000099.1:0-8742 GCA_963659085.1 Candidatus Methanomethylophilaceae archaeon
CCGAGTGCGGGATGAAGCCGGAGAGCAGGTTGAGGAGCGTCGTCTTGCCGGAGCCCGTGCCGCCGGAGACGATCACGTTCTTGCGCAGGCGGACGCAGAGTCTCATGAACTCGGCCGCGTTGTGCGACCACGTCCCGAAGCGGATGAAGTCCTCCGGGGTGAGCGCCCGCCGCGAGAACTTGCGGATCGTGAGCGTGGGCCCGGAGAGCGACAGCGGCGCGATGATCGCGTTCACGCGGCTGCCGTCGGCGAGACGCGCGTCGACGTAGGGCTGGCTCTCGTCGCACCGCCGCCCCAAGGGCGCGATGATCCGCTCGATGATCGCGAGGACGCTCGCCTCGTCCGTGAACTGGCAGTCCGCGCGCTCCAGCCGCCCCGCGCGCTCGACGTAGACGCGGTGAGGGCCGTTGACCATGATCTCCGAGACGGAGTCGTCGGCGAGCAGACCCTCCAAGGGCCCCAGGCGCAACGCCTCGTTGAACACGTCGTCCTCCAAACGCTGCGGGTCGAGAACCTCGGGCAGGCGGCCGTTCTGGCGAACCTCCTCGATGATCGAGCGGATCTTCTGACGCGCCGTCGCCTCCAGCCCCTCTTGGTCGACGCCCTGCAAGGTCAAACGCTTCAAGTCCATGCGTTTGACGAACTCGTGCTGGATCTGCTCCTGGACGTGCCAGCGCAAGCGGCGGAGGGCGTCGTCCTCCGAGGGGGTCTCGTCCGCCGCGTGGGGGGCGGGGGGCGGCGTCTCCGCCACGGGCGGCGCGTCCGCCGCGCCGACACGCTCCCCCGCGCTCACGCGCAGCATGCTCTCGCCGATCTGGACAACCATGTCCGCGTCGAGGACAACGGCCTCCGAAATCCTCTCGCCGTTCACAAACGTGCCGTTCGCGCTGTTCAAGTCCTCCAGAATCGCCTGCGACGAGCGGATGGAGAGGACGGCGTGCCGCGCGGAGACGTCCTCGAACGGCAAAACGACCGCGCACGAACCCGCGCGTCCGATCAGATAGGAACCCTCCCCGATCGTCCGCGTCGCGCGCGTGCCGCCGATGAGCGTCGTCAAGACCATGGTCACGAATGTCCCGACGAGAGTTTCTCGCGCTGCCGCTTGAGGTTGAGTTCCTCGATCTCGCTCTTGATCTTTTGGAAGTCGACGCTCGGCAGCTCCTTCTCGTAGGACGTGTCGTTGCGGTTGCGCAGGGTGAGGACGAGCCGCCCCTTGACCTGTTCGGCGAAGGCGAGCATCTCCGCCTCGCGGGGCGTCACCTCAAGCGTGACGGTGGAGTAGCCCGACGACGACAGGCGGGCGGACGGAACGCGGGCGTCCTCGCTGCCCGTCGCGAGGACAAGGACGTTCTGGAGGATGGTGCAGGTGACGAGGTTGCCCTTCCCCGACGCGCCCTCGAAGTCGAACGTGCCGATGACGTCGACGTGGTCGTTCGCGCGAACCATCGACGAGACGGAGGCCGAACCGGAGCAGTTGATGGAGATCGCGCGCATGAGCTTCTTGACGTGGCTTGAGAGCCCCCGCGCCTTCGGGTCGCCGCCCTCGATGTCCGACCAGAAGACGACATCCTTCTCGCGGTGCGCGAGCTGCGTCTTGCGGCCGACGACCTCGTGGAGGTTCTCCTCCGTCAACGCCTGCCCCCGCATCCCGACGGCGGGGACCTTGCGCTGCTTGAAATCCTCGCGGGCGAGGATGGTTCCGGCGGGCGTGTCGCGCGCGTAGCAGAGGACCCACATCGTCCCGTAGCGCGTCTCCAAGGCGTTCTTCAGGGCCGCGACCTCGGCCTCCTTCGACGCGAGGTAGACGTGCGTCAGGACGGCCGCCGCAAGCCCCGAGAGGATCGACGCGACAAGGACGATTTTCCGCTTCATGGAACGCTCACTTCGCCGCGCCCAACGAGCGGGCATCCTCCTTGATGTCCGCCTTCGGGACGATCACGAAATCAATCGTCTTGTAGCCCGCGCCCTCGTAGAGGACGCCCACGTCGCCCGACGGGAGGATCGTGATGTCCGAATAGGCCGAGCCGCCGGGGCAGATGGAAATGCCCTCGCTCCACGTGAGCCCGTCGTCGAGCGAGGTGCGCACGTAGAGGTTCTGGCGGCTGGAGGCGTTGCAGTTCGAGAAGAGCAGGGCCTTCTTGCCGTAGCGGATGATCTGCGCGTTGCACTGGGGATCCTTCAACGCCGAGTCGTAGCGCGACGTCCACGTCTCGCCACGGTCGTCGGAGATGTGGATCTGCCGCCCGCCGCCGCGCCAGCGCGAGTTGATCATCCAGCGGCCGTCGGAGAGCTCGACGACCTTGCACTCGTCGCCGTTCTTCACCGGCTTGCCGATGCTCTTCCACGTCTTGCCGTGATCCTCCGAGCCGAAGAGCGCGTTGCCGTCGCCCACGTGGACGAGCGTGTGCAGGAGCGTCCCCTTCGCGTCGTCGACCTGGATGCCGGAGCCCGAGGAGATGAAGATGAAGCCGCCTTGGTTGCCGGGCTTGCCGAAGGGCCACTCCGGGAAGGCGATGTCCTGGGAGATGTCGCGGGGCTTCGACCAGCTTTTCCCGTTGTCCTTCGACTCCTGGACGTAGAACCGGTAGACGCCGTCGCCCGCCGAGACGTGCCAGACGTTGTAGAAGAGGAAAATCTTTTTCGCCTTCTTGTCCACGATGAACGAGGGGTCGGACCCCGCCCAGCGCTCGCCGCCGTTCTCCCACGGCCAATCGTAGCTGTTGCGGGCCTTCGTCCACGTCTTGCCGCCGTCGACCGAGCGGCGGATCGTGATGTTGATCGGCTGGTTGGCGTTCAAGTCCCCGCCGTGCCACGCGCGCGCGTCGCACGCGGCGACGAGGTTGCCGTTCGGCGCCGTGCAGATGGCGGGGATGCGGTAGCTCTTGATGTTGTCGTCGCCGCCCGTCCAAAGCGTCGTGACGGGACTGATGGCCGAGAGGAGGGGCGCGCCCAAAAGGCACGAAACCGACAGAAGGATGATGGATTTGAGTTTCATACGCCTTTTATACACTTTTTTCGCGACCGTGTCAAATCAGAAGAACGCCAAGCAGATCGCCCAATTGACGGCGAGGGCGTAGAGGTTCGCGACGAAGTCGTCGATGACGATGCCGCGTCCGCCGGGGATCGCCTGGAGCTGCCGGCACGGCCAAGGTTTGACGATGTCGATCACGCGGACGACGACGAAGAAAACGACCATCGCCCACCACGGCAAGTCAAGGAGTGGGATTCCAATGGTGGCAATCGGCAGGAGCATCCACTCGTCGGCCGTGATGCGCCCGTCGTCCTTCACGCGCAGGATCTTCTCGGCCGCGTCGCAGAAGGGAATCGCGAGGAGCGTGAACGCCAAGGCGCAGACGATCTGCCAAACGAGCGGCAGGCCGGCGGCGATGTAGCACAGAGCGACGCCCGGAAGCGATCCAATCGTTCCGGGCGCGACGGGCGCGAACAGCCCCAGCGAGAAGCCTGACGCGACAAAGAGGACGAACCGCCTCACGACTGCGGCGCGGGGACGGGCGCCTCGGGGTCGATGACGGGGAGCGGGGTCTCGACCGCCTGGGGCGCGGCATCGCCCGCCATGATCGAGCGCGTGTGGACGGTGGACGTCAGCCGCGCCAAGAGAAGCGTGTTGATGAGGAAGATCGCGCCGAGGACGGCCGTCGTCTTGATGAGGACGTTGCCCGCGTCCGCGCCAAGGGACGCCTCCAGCATCCCGCCGCCGATGGCGCCGCCCAAACCGCCCTCTTTCGGCTTCTGGAGCATCACGACGAGCGCGAGCAACAGGCAGACGACGACTTCGACGACATAGAGGAACCCGATAAAAATGGACATCTTCTTTCTCTCCCGTTTTCCGTCTTTTGGTGGGCGATACTGGACTCGAACCAGTGACCCCTACCGTGTGAAGGTAATGCTCTAACCAACTGAGCTAATCGCCCAAAAACGAATGGAGTAAAGTATACCAAACGCACCCGTGGATGTCAAGCGCGGGGATGGTAGCGGCGGTGGATCTCGCCGAACCGCGCGTGGTCGACGTGCGTGTAGATCTGCGTCGTCGAGATGTCGGCGTGGCCGAGGAGCTCTTGGATGGCGCGGATGTCCGCCCCCCGCGCCAGCATGTGCGTCGCGAAGCAGTGCCGGAGGACGTGCGGCGAGATGCGCGACGCGGCGATGCCGACGTCGGCCGCCCGCGCGCGGATGATCTTGAAGACGCCCTGCCGCGTGAACGCGCGTCCGAGCCGCGTCAGGAAGAGGTGGCGCTCGCCCAGGTCGCCCCCCGCGAACGCGCCGCGCGCCGAGGCGAGGTAGGTCGTCAACGCCCGCCCCGCCGCGCCCCCGATGGGCACGAGCCGCTCCTTCGAGCCTTTGCCCACGACGCGCAGGAGCTCCCCGTCCGAGAGGAAGTCGTCGAGCGACAAGTCGCAGAGTTCCGACACGCGCAGGCCGCACCCGTAGAGAACCTCCAGCATCGCCCGGTCGCGGACGTCACGCGGCGACGCCCCCGCGATGGCGTCGAGCATCGCGAACACCTCCCCCTCCGCGAGCGTCCGGGGCAGCGTGCTCTCCTTGCGGGGCGCGTCCAACAAGGCCCCCGCGTCGTGCGCCAGGACGTGGCGCGACTGAAGGTCGCGCAGGAACATGCGGATGGCGACGGCGCGGCGCGCGCGCGTCGTGCCGCGCAGGCCCGCCTTGAACGCTTGGTCGAGGTAGGCGACGATGTCCCCGCGTGTGATTTGGGCGGCCTCGTCGATGTGGCGCGCGCGCAGAAACGCCTCGAACGCGCGAAGGTCGCGCCCATACGCGAGAACCGTGTTCTCGGAGAGCCCGCGCTCCAGGCTCAAGGTGAGGAGAAACCGCTCGATGTCAGAGTCGAGCAAGGAACGCCTCGATGAGGACTTTGAGTTTCGGCGTGGCTTCGTCGCTGGCGCGGAGGACGCCCTCGTGCGAGAGCGGCGTTTTGGAGGCCCCGGCCGCGGCGTTCGTGATCAGGGAGAGGGCGGCGAGTTCGAACCCGCAGGCCTTTGCGAAGACGGCCTCGGGCACCGTGGACATTCCGATGGCGTCCGCGCCCAGCGTCCGATAGGCCGCGACTTCGGCGGGCGTCTCATACGAGGGCCCCGTGGAGAAGGCGTAGACACCCGTCCGCGTTCCGAGCGCGGCGGTCTGGGCGGCCTCGACGAGAAGACGCGAGAGATCCGGCGAATAGACAGATCCCATGTCGGGGAAGCGCGGGCCCCACTCCTCGCAGGCGGGCCCTTGAAGCGGATTCAAGCCCGTCAAGTTGATGTGGTCGCGGAAGACCATCACATCGCCGGCGCGAAAATCGGGGTTCAACGCGCCGGCCGCGTTCGTCAGGAGGAGCTTCTGCGTGCCCATGCGCCGCAGGATCTCGACGGGCGCGACGACCGCCTCCCATGAAACGCCCTCGTAGTGGTGGCGCCGCCCGCACCACGCGGCGACGCGATGCCCGTGGCGTTCGTAGAGGATGAACTCGCCCGCGTGGCCGGGCACCGTCGCCGCGCCGAGGAGCGGCAGATCCCCGTAGGGCGCGCGGAAGATGACGCGATCCATCTCCAGGACGCGACTCCACCCGGAGCCGAGGACGAGACCCAAATCCGGCGGATTCGAAAAGCAAGCGTCCGGCAAGTAGGCCGCCGTCGCGTCAAACGAACGAATGTCCATCAGTGCTCCTTGATCGTGCCCTTCAAAACGGCGATGAACGCCGACTGCGGCACGTTGACGTGCCCAAACTCCTTCATCCGCGCCTTGCCGCGCTTCTGCTTCTCCAAGACCTTCATCTTGCGCGTGACGTCGCCGCCGTAGAGTTTCGCGAGGACGTCCTTGCGGAACGGGCGGATGTCCTCGCGCGCGATGATCTCGCGGCCGATGGCGGCCTGCACGGGAATCTTGAACTGGTGCGGCGGGATCGTCTCGGCGAGCGCCTTGCACATCTGCAGGCCGCGCGCGCGCGCCTTGTCGCGGTGGACGAGCGTCGCGAAGGCGTCGACCGTCTCGCCGTTGAGGAGGATGTCCATGCGCACGATGTCGGAGACTTGGTAGCCGGCCGGCTCGTAGTCCATCGAGGCGTAGCCGTGGGAGACGCTCTTCAAGGTGTCGTGGAAGTCGATGAGGATCTCATTGAGGGGCAGGCGGCAGTGGAGCATGACGCGCTTCGCGTCAATCGTCTCCGTTCCCTCCACGAGGCCGCGCCGATCCATGACGATGCGCATGACGTCGCCGATGGACGCGGACGGCGTGATGATGCGGGCGACAAGAATGGGTTCCGAGACCGTCTCCAACGCGGAGGGGTCCGGCATTTGGAGGGGGTTGTCGAGCGTCTTCTCCTCGCCCGACTTGAGTTTCAACTTGTAGACGACGCCGGGCGAGGTCGAGATGATGTCGAGGCCGAACTCGCGGCGGAGGCGCTCCTGCACGATCTCCATGTGGAGAAGCCCCAAGAAGCCGCAGCGGAAGCCGAAGCCGAGCGCCAAGGACGACTCGTGGTGGAAGGTGAAGGCCGAATCGTTGAGGTGGAGTTTCTCAAGCCCCGCCTCCACCTTCGGAAACTCGTCCGTCGACATCGGGTAGATGCCGCAGAAGACCGTCGGGCGGATGTCCTGAAAGCCGGAGAGCGGCTCGTCCGCGCCCAGCTTCGCCGTCGTCACGGTGTCGCCGATCCGGATCTCGCTGGGGTCTTTGACCGTGCCGACGATGTAGCCCACCTCGCCGGCCGAAAGTTTTTCCACGGGCTTTTTCGTGGGCGAGAAAATCCCGACCTCGTGGACGGTCGTCGAGAGGCCCGAGCGCATGAAGCGGACGTTCTCGCCCGCCTTGAGCGAGCCGTCCATGACGCGGACATAGGTGATGACGCCCCGGAACTCGTCGAAGACGGAGTCGAAGACGAGCGCGCGCAACGGCGCGTCCACGCCGCGCGTCTCGGGCGGCGGAATGCGCTTGACAATCGCCTCCAGCACATCGGGGCAGCCCATTCCCGTCTTCGCCGAGACGAGCAGCGGCTCGTCCATGGGGATCGCGAGAATGTCCTCGATCTCGCGGGAGACCTCCTTCACGTCCGCGCCGGGGAGATCCACCTTGTTGAGGACGGGGACGATCTCCAGCTTCGCGTCCTGCGCGAAGTAGGTGTTGGCGACCGTCTGCGCCTCGACGCCCTGCGCGGCGTCCACGACGAGCAACGCCCCTTCGCACGCGCCCATGGAGCGCGAGACCTCGTAGGCGAAGTCGACGTGGCCGGGCGTGTCGAGGAGATTGAAGAGATAGGTCTTCCCGTCCCGCGCCGTGTAGTGCATCGAGACGGGGTGCGACTTGATCGTGATGCCGCGCTCGCGCTCCAAGTCCATCGCGTCAAGCGTCTGCTCCTTGAGCTCGCGTTGGGAGACGGCGTGCGTCAACTCCAGGATGCGGTCCGAGAGCGTCGTCTTGCCGTGGTCGACGTGCGCGATGATGCAGAAGTTGCGGATGGACTCGAGCGTCATGGCTTACTTCGCCTCGGTCGCCTTGATGCGGTCCCAGGCCCGGTTGTAGAGCTCGCGCTCCCGCGCCGTCTTGAGACCCTTGAGCACCTGGCCCTTCGCGCGGACGTCGTCGGGCAGGAGCAGCAGCGCGCGGTAGTCCTCGTCGAGGAGGTCAAGGCCCGGCTTGACGGGGTTCGGCCCGCAGATGTATTCCATGTTGACCTTCGCCACCTCGCCGACGTAGAGGTAGTTGATGAAGGCGTGCGCGAGGTCGCGCTGGCGGGCGCCCTTGGCGATGACCATCTCGTCGAAGGCGATGGTGAAGCCCTCCTTCGGGAGCGCGAAGCCGATGTCGTCGCGGGGTTCGAGACCCTCCTCCTCGTCGCCGCAGATGACCTGCGTCGCGTCCGTCGAGTAGCCGTGGCCGATCCACGTCGCGAAGGAGGCGACCTCCGTCTTGTAGCTCTCGGCGTCGAACTTGCGGGAGGACGCCTTCCACTTGAGGACCTGCTCGACGGCCGCGTCGATCTCGGCGGGATCGGTCGAGTTGATGGAGTGACCCTGGGCCATCAGCCCCGCGCCGATGACCTCGCGGACATCGTCGAGAAGCGTGATGCGGTTGCGGAAGGCGGGGTGCTCAAGGGCGTGCCAGCTTTCGATGTCGACGCCCTCCGGGATCTTGCCCTTCGCATACATGAGCCCCGTGTAGGTGACGGCGTAGGGGACGTTGTAGTCGAACGAGGGGTCGATGATCTGCGAGGTGAACGCGGGGTCGAAGTTCCGACGGACGTTGGGGCATTTCGCGTGGTCGATCTTCTCGATCATGCCCTCCTCGGCCATCTGCTCGATCTGGTAGGAGCTGGGCATCATGAGGTCGTAGCCCGTGCCGCCCGCCTTGAGCTTCGCATACATCGCCTCGTTGGAGTCGAAGGTGTCGATGACGACCTTGACGCCGAGCGCCTTCTCGAACCCGGCCTTCACGTCGGGCGAGATGTAGTCGCTCCACGTGTAGACGTGGAGTTCGCCGCCCTTCTCGCCCCAAGGCACGCCCTCCGGGAACGCCGCCTCGGCGGCGGAACGCGCGTAGGGCGAGAGGTCAACCGCCTCCTCCGCCGGGGACGAGCCGGCATCCGAACACCCCGAGACGAGAGCCCCCCCGACGAGGACGCTCGCGCCGAACGACAACCAAGAACACATCTGACTTTTCATCTTTCTCCTTTTGTTTTTTGTTGAACGGTTCGCATGAAAATCATGCGGGCAAATTATACCAAAAATA
>CAVKTW010000100.1:0-13634 GCA_963659085.1 Candidatus Methanomethylophilaceae archaeon
AGTCACGCGACATCTCGTCGGCGATATTGACCTCTTCTTCTAACACCTCGCTCATGTGAATATTATACCAAAATTGACCTCTTCGTGCAGACGCGCGGGGTGGCTCTTCACCCACGTCTCTCCCGATCTCCACGGCAAAATCACCGCCACCGCCCAAACCGCCCGCCTGTCCAGCGTGAGCACGCTTACCCCGAATCGGCTGCACGCTGACAGGCAAGAACAGGCGAGCGACACGCGGCCGCGAAGGGTCGCCCTCGCTCGCTATCTATTTGCCATGCGGCGGACGGCGGACGACAATCGTCCTGTTCGCCCGCGACGAGGCGATGCGGCTCCGTTCGCGCACAAGCTCGATCAAATCAGGCCCGTAGAAGGAATACGGCCTCGCGACGACGGTGCGGACGAGCTCGACCTCCAAGACATCCTCGACCACGCGCGTCGCCACGGTCGAGCTCAGCCACGCGCCCTCGTTCGTGAGCGGATCGGCGAACGCGAAGGGCTCCGGCAGGTGCTCAAGTTCCGTCCACCCTTTCGGGAAGCGGACGACGATCCGCTCGACGGCGGGGTCGGTCGAGCCGACCGCGAACGGCGTGCGCCGCGCCGAGCCGGTGAACGTCGGAATCGACGACAGGAGCGGCGGCAGCTGCAGGGAGATCGCGTCGGGCGTGCGCGTCGCGTAATCGGGAATGTAACACGAGAACACGCTCGTCGCCGGATACGCCTTCGTCTCGACGACAAGGTCGCTCGTCGCCGTCGCCGCCTGCGAGAGGTTGCCCAAGGCCGCCTGATACTCCCGCGAGAACGCCTCCGGGAGGATCTCCTCGTAGTGGCGGCGGAAGCCGCCGACGCCGCTGCCGTGGAGTTCGGTCGAAACCGTCATGTCGACCGCCCCCGTCTCGCGCACCTCGATGACGGTCTCGGCCCGCGTCCTGTCGGAGAGCGTCTCGTCCGGCACCGTCACGCGGCCAAACGCGACCGCCTCGGGATCAAAGAAGGTCGCCCCCTCGAAACCGCACACGCCCAAAGGCGCGTATTCGTTCTCCGTGCCGATGAAAATCTCCCGTTCCGCGCCGAAAAGGCGCGTGAGAAGCCCGCCATTAGGCGCGAGACGAACGCGGCAGAGGGCCGAGGAGAAGGCGCGGACGTTCGGCTCGGTCGACAGGCGCCGCTCGCGCAGGATCTCCGGGTCTTTCGCGTCCGACGCCGCGAAGACGACGTCCGCCTCGACACCGGCGGCGCGGACAAGGGCCGTCATCGTCCGAATGTAGTCAAGCCGCGTCGCATACCGCTCCTTGAGGACGGTGGCGGGGTCTGTCAACTGAAGGTCGAGGGGAAGCTCCCAGAGCGACGGCCCCGCGAGGCGGATGTGCCGCGCCATCCAATTGCGGATTTTGAGGACGCGCTCCTCGTCCGTGTCGTCGGGGCGAATCTCGAACACCGCGAGCGCGGCCGCGTCCACCGACACGTCGTTCGCCACGCGCAAGTCGACCGCCGCCGCCTCGAACGAGTTGGAGGAGACGACGAGGAAATCGCGCCAGAGGACGGCCGCCGGCTGCCCCGGCTCGTTCGGGATGCGCTTGGGGTTCACGACCTCGCGGGCAAAGTCGTTCACGCGCACGAACCGCCGCGCGAGCGGCTCGCGGGCGTCGAAGCCGAACTCGCCGTAGAACGACGCGGGCGCGTTGGTGACGGTTTTCACCGTGGTGTAGTCGATGACGCTTCCGATCTCGACGGCGGGGAGGTTCGCGACGACGATCTTCGAGGCGGGGTAGCGCGGCGCGGAGGCCGCCCAGCCGCAGTCCATCTCGTTCACCTCGTGCGGGGCGAGCGTCGCGACCGTGCCGTTCAAATTGCTCACGCTCGCCGAGAGGATCTCGAACGACTCCACGCGCGGGTTGTAGGCGAACTGCCGCTCCGCGAGGCTCTTCTTCCCGTCGTAGGTGAGCGCCTGGACAACCGTGCGGTTGGTGATGACCCACGACTTCTCGGCGAGGATGTCGATCTCGGAGGACTCGTTCAGCCAGGCGACGTCCGCCTCGGCGAGCGGGTCGAGGGCGAAGACGACCTTGCCGCGCTCGGCGGCCTCGGTGCGGGCGAGATCCTCGCGGAGTCGCGCGTAGTCGTCGGGGGAGAACGTCGTCTTCGCGACGGCCGCCTTCCGCGTCGCCGTCAGCGTCCCGTTCGTGAAGGCGAACTGCCGCGAGAAGGCGTAGCCGCCCGCGATCTCCAGCGGCGCGGGGCAGTCGACGAGCTCGCGCAGCGACGCGTCCACCGCCACCTCGATGGTCTCGTCAACCGAGGCCGTCGTCGGCACCTCCAGGTCGAAGCGGCGCGTGACGAGCGAGGTGCTGCCGCGCAGGAGGGAGTTCGCCGCGCCGAGCGCGCGGGAGAGGAAGGGAAGGGTCAGTTCCGCGCGTGTCTCGCCGCGCAGAATCATCTCCGGGAAGCGGGCGGCGAGCGACACGGAAACGGGCTTCGTCGTGTCGAGCATGTCGCGGGGCTCGACCGTGCAGCGGACGAGTTCCGCCCCGGCGGAGACGGCCTTCACGACGCGCTCGAAGAACTTGACGCGATCCTCCTCGGTCAGGCGGGCGAAGGAGCCGCGGTAGGCGGTGTCGTTGACGCCGTTGAAGTGGAGGTCGCTCTCCAGGAAGAGCGCGCCGTCCTTCTCCAGCGTCGCGCGCGACGAGACGCGCAGGGCGTTGTGCTCGGCCGAGGGCGTGGGCGTCGTCCGGAGGATGTCGCCCGCCGGGCAGGCGACGACGTAGCTCTTGTCGCTCTCGTAGGCGGGCAAAAGATCCTTCGTGTTCTCGTTCGTCGGATCCATGAGGATGTAGGGGTTCTCGCCGTCGCCGGTCTCGTTCGCGACCGCGACGATCGCGTGGTTGAAGAACGGCTGCGGCACCTCCGCGTCCTTCTTGGGGCCCACGTTGATGAGCGCGGGATACGCCTCGAAGCCCGCGAGGCGCAGCATCGCGACGAGCAGCCCCGCCTTGTCGCGGCACACGCCGTAGCGGTTGTCGAAGGTGATGTCCACGTCGTGCGGCGCGTAGCCGGGCGACTTGTCCTCCATCGTCAGACCCATGTAGCGGATCTCCTGCGAGACGAAGCGGAAGATCGCGCGCATCGCCTCCAGCCGCTCGGGGTTCGCCGTGACGATCTCCTCGACCTTGGCGACCATCGCCGCGTTCGTCTTGGCCATGTGCGGCGCGGCGAGCTCCCAATACCAGCGCGAGATCTCCGGCCAGTCACGCGCCGTCGAGACGAGCAGGTGCTGGACTTGCGTGTAGAGCGCGGGCATATCCGGCTCCGGGAAGGCCTGGGGCGAGTTCGTGCTCGTGAACGTGTAGAGGATCGAGCCGTCGGCGAGCGTGTTCGTCGCGGCGGCGACGTTCCCCAAGGGGTGGCGGATGGCGACGTTCTGGAGCGGCCGCTCGGCGGGCGCGGTGATCTCGACGCGCGAGCGGAGCATGGGCGAGGTCCACTCGAAGACGCCGATGTCCGCCCACACGTTCTCGAAGCGCGGCTGGAACGTCTCGCGCCGCGTCTTGATGTGGAGCGTCTCGCCCACCTGGAGGCCGGGGATCGTGCAGACAATCCGGCGGTCGAGCGGGTCGAAGATGTTGGAGGACATGGACGAGTTGTCGGTCGACTCGCTCACGCTCACGTCGAGCGTCCGCTCCACGCCGTTCGTGTCAATCGCCCCCACGGAGACGATCTCCGCCGCGCCATACCGCTTCGAGTAGGACATCGAATAGGTGCTCTCGGCGCGGCGACCCTTCTCGGTCAGGATCTTCGTCCAGCTCTCCGTCGTCTCGACGGACGTGCCGTCGGGGCGGTAGGTGACGCGGTTGAGGTCATCGACGAGGACGACGTCCGCGTCGGGGAACCTCTCGCGGGTGACGGCCTCGTCCGCGCGCGCGACGGTCGCGACGAGCGTGGCGAGGAGAACGAGCATCATGGGGCTGAGTTTCTTTTTCATGGTGAGCCAGGTTGTTCCTATTGTTAAAGCGAGCGCGAAGAAACTGAAGCCGCCCGTGTCCTTCACGAGCGTCATCTTCGCGAAGACGACGAGGGCCGAGAGCATCAAGGCGACCGACGCGGGGCGCGCGCCCCGAAGCAAGCCCGAGACGAGGCGGCTGGAGCGGAAGCGGTCGAGGGACGAGAGCGCGGCGAAGCAGAGCGCGGAGCCGGGCAAAAGCAGCAGGAGCGAGGCGACCAGCGCCCCGGCGACGCCGCAGAGGCGGTAGCCGAAGAACGTCGCGCCGTTGACCCCGATGGGCCCCGGCGTCATCTGCGTCAACGCCATCATGTTCGAGAACTCCTCGTGCGTGACGTTCAGGAAGGGGGCGGCCGCGCCCACGAAGTCCTCCACATACATGGGCACCAGGACGAACCCGCCGCCGAAGCAGAGAAGCCCGTATTTGAGGAAGAGGAGCAGCGCGAGCGGCGAGGATTGGAAAACCGTCCGCCGCCCCGTGGGGAGGAACGCGGAGAAAACGCCCACGGCCATCGCCGCGAGAAGGACGATCCAGACGCTCACCCCCGCGAACAGCCCCGCCACGGACGCGCCGAGCAGCGCGTAGGCGAACAGGTCGGGGAGGTTCCGCCGCCAGCTGCGGATGATCGTCGCGGCGATGATGCCCGTGAGCGCGGCGCGGAGACCCACGAACGCCGATTTGAGGAGCGGGTGGTCGACGGGCAGATGGTCGAACCCGGCGGCGACGAACGTGAAGATGATGACGCTCGGCAACGCGACGGCGACGACACCCACGCACACACCGCGCCAGCCCGCGACCTTGCGCCCCATGTAGACGGCGGTGTGCGTCGCGATGATCCCCGGCACCATCTGAAAGACCGGCAGGTGGTCGAGAAGCTCGTCCTCCTCGATCCAGCCCAGGCGCGAGAAGACGTGATCCGCGACGGCGAGGATCGCGTAGCCGCCGCCAATGACGAAAAGCGAAATCCTGAAGAGTTCGAAGAAGAGGCGCAGGAGTTTCACGAGGCCGCCTCCTCCGAGGGCAGAGCCAGACCCAACCGCTCGAAAAGCGGCGCGATGAACGCGCGCGAAACCGTCCGCCCCATGACTTTCCGCGCCATCCCGTGGAAATCGCTCCCCGCGCTTTTGAGGAGGCCGTGGCGGTCGGCGAGGCGCGTGAAGGCGACGTCCATCTCCGGCGTGTTCGCGCCGTAAAAGGCCTCGATGCCGTCAAGGCCGCGCCCCTTCAGTTCGACAATGGCCTGTTCCGCCACGCCGTAGTCGACGCCGTGGAACTTCCACGCGCGGCGCAGCTCCTTCGGGTGCGCGAGGATCGCGACGCCGCCCGCCGCGTGGATCGCCGCGAACGCCTCGTCGCACGACGGCCGCCAGCGCGAGGCGTAGCAGCGCGTCTCAACCGGCGAGGAGGCGAGCAGATACGTGTCGAAGGCGACCTGCCACTCACGCGCCACGCGGTGGTCGACGAGCCACTGGGCGAAGTGCGGACGCGCGAGAACCCCGCCCTTCGCGTAGGCGAAGATGTCGTCGCCGATGTCAATGCCGAGGCGGCGGAAGTTCTCCAAGATCTCGCGGTTCCGCGCGTCGCGCCCCGCGCGAACCTTGTCGATCAAGGCCGCGAGCGCGGGCGAATCGGGATCGACGCCAAGCCCCAGGAGGTGGAACTTCTCGACGGACGCGGGCGGCTCGACCGAGAGCTCCAGCCCCGCCACGCGCAGGAGGGGGCTTGGCGGCACGGCGGCGAGGAAGTCGCGCGCGCCGCCGCACGTGTCGTGGTCGGTCAAAGCCATCGCGGCGAGATGGCGGGAGCAGCCCTTCAAGACGAGTTCGCCGGGCGTGCGCGTGCCGTCGGAGAACGTCGAGTGGATGTGGAAGTCGACCTTCACCGCTTCTTCCTCTCGCGCTTGTTCTTCTCCGGCGCGTCCCGCGTGAAGACCGTGAACTTCTTGCCGCCGCGCGAGCCGCTGTAGATCTTCACCCAGTCGACGTGCATCGCCACGGGCAGCGTCGAGATCTCCACGCCGCCGACCCAGCGGCCGCCGAGCTGCATGTCGATCATGAGGTAGAACGGCTTCGTCCACGGGAACTTCAAATCGTCGTCGTCCGCCCCCCGGTCGTGGCGGAACGTCTCCTCGCCGTTCACCGTCCAGACGATGCTCTCCGGCGTCCATTCGAGGCCGTAGACGTTCCAGTCGCCCTTGCGGATCTTGCCGCGCCCGCCGTGCGAGAGGTCTTGCGACGAGCCGTTGCCGTAGTGGAGCGTCTGATACGTGAAGTCGTCGCTGTTGAGCCGCTCGACGATGTCGATCTCGCCGTCGTTCGGCCAGCCCAAGACCTCCTTCTCCGGCATCATCCAAACGGCCGGCCACGCGCCGCGCTGGCCGTCGTCGAGTTTCATCTTGAACTCGATCTTCGCGTAGGTCATGGCGAGTTTGCCCTTCGTCATGACGCCGCCCGTCAGGAAGGGACGCGCGTCGAACGTGAGGTCGTCGTTTCGCTTCCCCCAGCAATGGAGCTGGCCGTCCTTGACCGTGACGAGATCCTCCCGCAGCGACATGTGCTTGCACCAGTCGGGACGCCCCAAGTCAATCCGCGACCACAACTTCTCGTTGAGTTTCGTTCCCTTGAAATCCTCCACGAAGACGAGTTTCCACGTCACCTCGCCGTCGCCCGTCCCGCCTTTTTTGGACGAGGCGCCCCACGCGGCGAGCGCACCCGCGAGGGCGCAGAAGAGGAGAACGGTTCGCAGGGGACGCGCCATCGTCACACCCCCAGGAGGTCGGCGGCCTGAGCCCACAAGCCTTGGGCGCGGAGCGCGGCGGCGGCCTCCCGCGCCTGATTCGCGTCCGCCGCGAAGCCAAAGCACGTCGCGCCGGAGCCCGTCATCATCACATCCGCGAGACCCAAGTCGCGCAACGCGGCCAACGAGTCGCCGATCTTCGGATAGAGCGCGAGCGCGGCCGCCTGCAAATCGTTGACGCGCGTCGTCGCGGGCGCGTCGCGCACGGCCGCGCGCGCGTAGACCGCCCCGGTCGAAGAGTGGACGCGCGGGTTCGCGAGAACGAGGTGGCGCGAGGGGAGGTCGAGGGCGAGCCCCGCTTCGGCAAGCGTCGCCACCTTTTCGCCGCGCCCCTCCATGAGGACGGGGGCTTTCGTCTCCTGCGCGAGAACGAGCGCGGGGACGTCGCTGCCGACCGCCGCCGCGAGCGTCACGAGGTCGGCGAGAGGCTTGTTGAGGTTCCAGAGGCGGTTGAGCGCGCGAAGCGTCGTCGCCGCGTTGGCGCTGCCGCCCCCCAAGCCGCCACCCGCCGGGATGCGCTTCTCGACCTCAACGCGACAACCGAGGGCGGCGTCGCCGCCGCGCAAAAGACGCGCCGCCTTGACGATGAGGTCGTCCTCCCCGTAGGGCGTGTCGGTGGCAATCTCGCCCGTGTTCGCGACGGCGAAGGAGAGCGTGTCGGCGAGCGAGAGGGGCGCCACAATCGAGCGAAGGTCGTGAAAGCCATCCGCTCGAATGCCGTAGACTTCAAGCGTCAGATTGACTTTGCCGCACGACTCGACTCTCATGCCTTCTTCCGCAAATCCTGAATCGCGTGGTGGACGCTGTCGAAGACACGTTCGAGGGAGGCGAGGGGAACCGTCGAGAAGGCGAGGCGTATGAGACCCGACAAGACGATTGTGCCGACGGAATATTTCGCGATCAAGTGCTTGCGCACGGCCTCCGCCTCGACCCCGCGCGGCCTCACGCACATGAAGTAGCCGGAGTTGAACGGCATGACCTCAAACGATTTCGCGTAGTCCGGGTGCGCGTTCAAGATGCGGCGGATCTCGGCGTAACGCGCGTGGAGAACCTCGTATTTCCGCCGCTTCTCCTTGTCATAGGACGGGCTCGCATACGCGGCGAGCGCGAGGTGCTGGCCGAGCGACGAGACGTTGGAGATCGCGGAGCGGACGTTGCCGGCCGCCTTGGCCTCCAACGCCTTCAACTGCTCGTCCGTCGCGCCCTTGAACGCGAAGGAGACGAACCCGACGCGCAGCCCCCACACGTAGTCCTCCTTCGTCGTGCCGTCGAGTTTCACCGCGAGGACGTTCGGGTGGAGCGTCGCGAACTCGGCGAAGAGCGATTCCCCGTGGACGCCCTTCTCGTAGACGAGCCCGAAGTAGGCGTCGTCGAGGATGACGACGACGCGCTTGCCCGCGCGCGCGGCGGCCTTGACGGCGGCGACGATTTTCTTCGCGTCGTCGAGCGTCGCGGTGTAGCCCGTCGGGTTGTTCGGGAAGTTGAGGATGAGCAGTTTCTTCGCGCCCGGCGCGAGGAGGGCGGCCTTCATCGCCGCCGCGTCGAACGCGCCCTTCTTGAACGTGTTGAAGTGGCGGATTTTGCAGCCGACCACCTCTTGGAAGATGAGCTCGTAGTTGTCCCAGAAGAGGTCGGGCGTGACGAGTTCGTCCTTCGAGTCCGCGAAGAGTTCCGCCGCGATCCGCAACCCGTGCGTGAGCGCGTTCGTGACGACGGGGTTCGAGCAACGGACGCCCTTGAGCGACGGATTCTTCTTCAGCTCCATCTCGCGCCATTTCGCGCGGAGGTCGGCGAGGCCGAAGCTGCCCGCGTAGAGGAACGCCTTTTTGTCGAGCGAGACGTTCTTCGCGAAACAGTCCATCACGAGCGGCGAGCCGTCCTCCTCGAACGCCATGCCGATGGTCGCGTTGATCGCGCACCCCTTCGCCTCCGCCCCCTGGCCGAGGATGCCGCCGTAGGGGAAGTAGAGCCGCTTGCCCGCCGCCGAGAGGAAGGACGCGGCCTCGCCGAGGGTTTCGTTCAGTTTTTTCGCCAACGCATTCATGTCCGCCTCCTTTTCAGCGGCCTTGGAGAAGGAGATTGAGGTCGCGCTCGCTCTTCTCCTTGTCGCGGCGTGTCTGGAGCTTGAAGTAATCGCGGCGGTTCCGGTAGAGGTCGGCGCAGATGGGCTCCGTCAGGAAGAGGAGGCGGGACGAGCGGACGCCAGACTTGAACGCCTCAAACGACGTCGCGTTGCGCTCAAGCTCCGGCAGCTTCTCCAAGATCTCCAACGCCGAACGCGCGTCGCCGGAGACACGCGAGTAGTTCTCGCCGAAGAAGATGAAGTTCCCCTCCAGCAACATCGTGTGGATGTCCGTGCGCGTGTTGTTGATCTTCTTGACAAGCGCCTTCGTCGTCGCGTTGGGGACGAACTCGCCGTCGAACGAGTAGGTGACGGTCGCCGCCGGCTTGGGCTTCGGCTTCTTGACGGGCTTTTTCGCGGGCTTCTTCGCCGGCTTCGCGGGCTTCGGGTCGTCGTCGAAGAGGTCGTCCAAGGACGACTCGAAATCGTCGAAGTCGTCGAGATCCTCCAGCTCGCCGAGATCCTCCTCGTCATCCATAATCTCTTCCTCGACGGCGGGGGCCTCCGTCTTCGTCACCTTGACGCCCGCTTGCGTCTTGATGAACTCCGTCCAGTCGATGACTTGCGAGACGACGCTCTGGCCGTTGATGCGGATGCCCACGCCCCAGCGCTCGACGACGTAGGGCGGCTCGATGTAGCGTCCGTCGATGAAGACAAGCCCCGTCGAGCAGGGCTTGCCCTTCGTCGCGCCCAACGCCTTGCCGCTCGCCTTGGGGATCTCAATCGCGCCCACGAGGCAGAACGGCAGAAGAAGACCGACCAGTAAAGCGATGTTCCGTGTCATGATGTCCCTCCTTGTCATCTTGAAAAAAGATCCCACGTTGCCGTAGCGCCGAACCTCCGGAACCCGTCTGTCCATTGGGGGCCGAAACGACCCCAAACTTCTTTGTCGGTCGAAGAAATGCCGGCTGAATCCGCGTGCAACACAGGACCCACGCCTGTTTCTGTCAAAATTCCCATCATCCCTCGCGCACCTCGACGCCCGCCATCGCCCGCAGCGCGTCGACGACACGCGCGAACGCGACACCCACCTCCGCGTCGGTCAGCGTCTTCTCGGCGGAGCGGAACTCCAGCGCGTAGCCGCGCGAGGACTTGAACACGTCGAAGAGCTCCACGTTCGCGAGGATCTTGCCGCCGTTCTGCCGGATCGTCTTGAGAAGAGCCTCGTGCGTGACGCCGGGGGAGAGCGTCAACGCGAGATCGCGGCGGATCGACGGGAACGCGGGAACGGGCTTGACGCGCGAGACCTCCCGCGTCTTCGTGAGGAGCATCTTCAACTCCAACTCGCACAGGATCATCTGCGTCGAGAGGCGGAAGGCGTGGCGCAAACGCGACGAGACGGCGCCCACAAGGCCAATCGCCTTGCCGTTGAGCGAGACGGCAAGCGCGACCTCGAACGCGGGGTGCGTGGCCGGCGCGAAGTCGATGTGGCCCGCGTGGAGTTTCGCGATCAACTCGACGAGGACGCCCTTCATCCACAGCATCGCCTCCTCGGCGGAGACGCTTGCGCGGCGGCGCAGAGCCTCGCGCCCCACGGGCCCCGCGAAGCCGAGGCCCAGCATCTCCTTTTCGGAGGGGCCCGCCGCGAAGACCTTGCCCATCTCGAAGAACGCGACGCTTTCCTCGTGGGCGGCGTTGCGTCCGATGGTCTGGTAGAGTTGCGGGAGGAGGCTGTCGCGCATCACGCCGAAATCGGCCGACACGGGGTCGGGGATGACGAGGCGCGTCTCGCTGGGCCCCGCGAACTCGTTGACGTCACGCGCCGAGAGGAACGAGTAGTGCGTCGCCTCGGAGAAGCCCAGCGCGAGGCAGAGCTCGCGGACGCGGCATTTCGCCCGGAACGGCTCGTCGGAGAGCGGCGAGACGCTGGGGGCGCAGGGGACGACGTCGGGCAGGTTGTCAAGCCCATAGAGCCGCGCGATCTCCTCGACGAGGTCGGCCTCGATGGACAAATCCCACCGCCACGACGGAACCGCGAACGTCGCGCGCACCTCCGAACGCTCCAAGACGGCGAGTTGGAGCGACGTCAAAATCGAGACCATCTCGTCGTTCGAGATGTCAAGCCCGATGAGGGCGCGCGCCCGGTCGAACCGCAGCGTGACGGGCGCGTCGGGCGTGCGGTTGTCCACGTCGACGAGACCCGCCGCGATCTTCGCGTGGGCGTATTTCTGCAAGAGGTGCGCGGCGCGGCGCGAGGCCAAGTCGGCGACGCCCTTGTCCACGCCCCGGATGTAGCGCGCGCTCGACTCGCTCGACAGCCCCAACTTTGTGGAGGTCGCCTTCGTGGAGGCGGGGTCGAAGAGCGCGCTTTCGAGAAGGACGCTCGTCGTCCCCGGCGCGATGCCGGAGTGTTCGCCGCCCATGACGCCCGCGACGGCCTGGGGGTGGCGCGAGTCGCAGATGACGAGCATCGAGGGGTCGAGTTTCCGCTCCACGCCGTCGAGCGTGACAATCGTCTCGCCGTCACGCGCCTCGCGGACGACGATGGTGCGCTCGTCGAGTGTCGTGTGGTCGAAGGCGTGCAACGGCTGGCCGAGCTCCAGCATCACGTAGTTCGTGACGTCCACGGCAAGGTTGATCGAGCGCACCCCGCAGAGCTCCAACCGCTTCGCCATCCAGTCGGGCGAGGGGACGTCGGGTGTCATCTCGGTGACGACACGCGCCGTGTAGCGCAGACATTTCTGGGGACACTCGACGCGGACGCGGATCTCGTCCTCAACCGGCGTGTCGCACGTCGTCAGCGAGACGTCGGGCATCGTCAGGGGGCGGTGCAGAATGGCGCTGAACTCCCGCGCCAACCCGACGATGGAGAGCGCGTCGGGGCGGTTCCAGGTGACGTCCACGTCGAAGACGGTCTCGGGCTTCTCGATGTTCGCGACATCGCGGACGCACGCGCCCACGGGCGTCTCGGGCGGGAACTCGATGATCCCCGCGTTCCCCGCGCCGATGCACAGCTCCTTCTCGCTGCAGCACATGCCGAAACTCTCGACGCCGCGGATCTTGCCCTTCTTGATTTTCTCCGGGTTGCCCTTCTTGTCGAGGAAGCCGGGGATGGGCGAGCCGATCTTCGCGAACGCCGTCTTGATGCCAAGGCGCATGTTGGGGGCTCCGCAGACGACTTGGAACGTCTCCGCGCCGTCCGTCACGCGGCACACGTGGAGGTGGTCGGAATCGGGGTGCGGTTCGCAGGCGACGACCTCGCCCACGACGATCAACTCGGACAGCGGCTCGCCGCCAACGGTGTCGATGGACTCGACCTGGAGCCCCGCGCGCGTCAAGCGCTCGGCGAGCTCGGCCGGGGGGATGTCATCGACCTTGACGAAGTCATTCAGCCACGACAGGGGTAGTTTCATTCTTTTTCGCCTCTTCCTTCGTCTCTACTTCTGAAATCTCGTTCTGCACCTTCCGCTTCTTCCACTGCGGCCCGTATTTCGGGTATTTCTCGGCGGCCGAAAAGACGCCGTTCGTGAAGGCGACCGCGTGACCCGTCGCGACGAGCCACTTGAGGTGCTTCTCGAAGTCGGGCTTGTCGGCGGGGAACTCGGACTTGTCGAGGCACGGATTCGCCTCCAGGAAGCGGGCGGCGAACGCGAGCTCCTCGATGGCGTGGGCGGCGTCGAACGCCTTCAGCTCCGTCGAGACGACGAACTCCGGCCCGTGCGAATCGTTCGCCCGGAAGAAATGGAGTTTCCGGTGGTGGAACGCCCCGCGCAGCGCGTAGCACATCGCGGAGGGGATTCGCCGCGCGTCGGCGAGGGCGCGTTCGACGGCGAGGACGAGCGGCCTGACGGGGCTTTGAAGCGCGGCGGCGGCCGTCATCATCAAGTTCTTCGGCTCCTGCACGAGGGAGTTGAGGAGGGTGCGCTTGAACTCCGACTCGGCCTCAAGGCGCGTCAAAAGCGGCGGTTCGCCACCGTCCGGCGCGGGCGCGCGCGGCGCGAAGAGCGTCTTCTTGACGGCGCTTTGCCGCCACGATTCAATCGTTTCGGGGTCGCGCACCGTCTCCAGCGTGGCGCGATACGCCTCTTCCGTCATGTTGGGGAAGAGCGTCCGCACGCGCTCGCGCACAATGTCGTTGAAATCGTGGCTGTTGGGCGGGCCTAAAAGAACGCCCGTGAGCGAACACCGCGCCACGCACGAGAACGTCCCCTTGGGCGGCTCGCACGGAACTTCCTTCGCCTCGTAATAGGTGAGGAAGTGCGCGGAGAGGATGTGGGAAAGGACATCCTCCTTGCGCGTCGAGGCGAACCCGCAGGCCTGACATTGGCAGAACGTCTCCTCGGCGGGCGGCGTGATCTTCAGGAGGATCGACTCGGGGTTGTCGAGGAAGAAAAAGGCGAGGTCTTTGAGTTTGTAGGCGTGCGTGTCGCCCTGCACCTTGCGGATGATCGTGCCCAAAGCCTTCGTCTCGGGAAGGATCTTGATCTCGCAGGCCATCGGCTTGACGAACGCGGGGCGCGGCGGACGCGGCGTGCGCGGGGCAAACGGCTTCGCGAACGGGGGCTTGCCCGACGGCGGACGACGGTCGCGTTCGCCGCCGGAACGCGGCGCGGGCCTCTCCTCGCGGTGGACGCGCCCAACCGACACCTGCGGCGCGCCCTTCGCCCACGAAGGCGTCAAGTCAAACGCCTGCAAGGCGCTCAAGTCAACGGAGTTTTCCTTTTCTTCGCTCATAGACGAAATATTATATCAAAAATACGCCTTTGTAAATCCTGCCA
>CAVKTW010000101.1:0-3731 GCA_963659085.1 Candidatus Methanomethylophilaceae archaeon
AAGTCGCCCTTGATGTTGTGCTTGATCTGCGAGCGGTAGACGACGCCGAGCGAGAGTTTGCCGAAGTCGCGATCCTCAAGCAACTTGAACGACGTGCCGAAGTTGTAGCCCATGGAGATGTCGTCGCCGTCCAGGGTGCTGACGAGGTCGTAGCCCGGCGTCCCGTGGTAAGGACGGTTCTTCGTGTAGAAGGTGATGTAGCTCATCTTGAGACCCACCGCGACCGACCACCAGTCGGTGACCTTGTAGGCGAGGCTCGGGTTGAGCGTGAACTGCTCAAGCGTCGTCTTCACCGTGTCGCCCGCAAGCGTCCAGTCCGTGCCGTATTTCGTGCCGAGGCCGTTCTCGCAGTAGAAGCCCAGGCCGAAGAAGAGGTCGTTCCAAACCGGCGTCGTCACGAAGAAACTCGGAATGCAGAAGATGCCGGGGTTCATGTTCCGCTCGCTCTTCCCGTCCACCGCGACATCGGCGTAGAGCCAAACCATCGTCGCGCCGACCATGACTGACACATTCGTTGTTTCTGTCATGTTCGCCGGGTTGTAGTAGACGGCAGAGGCATCCTTCGTCGAGCCGACGAGTGTGCCACCGAGGGCGTTGCCACGCGCCGAGACTTCATAAAGTCCGAAACCGGCCGCGTGCGCGAAACACGCCGCGAAGGCGAACGAAAGGCTCAAGATCAACTTTTTCATATTTGACACTTTCCTTTTTTTTGTCACAATGGGCGGAAATTGTACCAAACTTCCGTCCCCGTGTCAATCGGGATTTTACCGTCAGGGAAACGGCTATTCGTTGGGGCGACGTGAGGGACTTTAGGGACGGTCAACGCCCAGGACGGCGCGGATGAGGCCGAGGACGACGCGGACGTCGCCCGCCTGCGTGCCGGAGACGACCTCCTCGCGCAGCTGGAAGAACCGCTCGCGCGCCCGCCGCAACTCCGGCAGCGTCCAGTTCGCCGCGAAGGCCGTGTTCTTCCGAAGCGCATACGGGTTGAGCGTCGTGGGACGCCCCTCCTTGACCTCCAAAAGCTGGCGGAAGAACTTCTCCAAAACGCCGCTCATGAAAACGGCGAAGCCCTTTTCGAGCTCAAAAGGCGCGAGCGCGGCGAGCGCGGCTTGCAAGTCGCGCCGCCCCACGGCATCGGTGACATCCCAAACCTCCGACTCGTCCAGCCCGCCCGAACTGGTGATCGCCGCCACGTCCTTCGACCGAACGCGCGTCTCGCCGGGGCCCAAAAAGTCGCGCATCTTCTCCAACTCGCTCATGAGCGCGCGCGACGACGTGCCGACACGCGCCACGAACTGCGAGAGCGCCGCCCCCTCGAAACGCAAACCCAGCCGCTCCGCGAATTCCCGCGCCCGCTGTTCCGCCTCGCGCGCGGCCTCCCACGGCTTGCCCGCCGCGAAGACGCGCTCCTCGACACGCCCCGCGAGCGTCTTCGCGAAAACGGACGTCTTCAAAAGGCGCGGGGCCGAGAGGACGAAGACTTGGGTTTCGGGCATCGAGCAGGAAGCCCACGTCGAGGCGAACGATTCCAAGGCGGCCTTGACATCCTCCGCGACTTTCCGCCGCCCCTCGGCCGCCGCGTCCGCCCCGCCGCCCGGCAAAAACCAGACGTTCTTCCACCACGTCGCCTTGCGCGGCGAGAGGAAGGGCGGCGTCAGGAGGCTCTCCCGCGCCCGCGTCACGTCGAGCAACTGCAGATCCGCCGTCGACGACTTCGACGAGTCGATGACCTCGCGATCCTCGATCCCGCCGATGAGTTCGCGAACCGCCTCGTCCACGAGATAGTCGTCTTCGCCGATGATGAGGTGCGCGTTCATGGGCGTCTCAATCGAGGACGCCCTTCGAGAGCGGCTCGGACTCGTCCCACCACGCGCCCTTCGAGAAACCGAGGCGGGCGATGGGCTTCGTCGTCAGCTGCTTGCCCTTCGCGCCGGCCGCGCGAATCTCGACGACGCTCTTCATCTCCTTCTTCCCCGTCTCGCGGTCGACGCGCGGCACCAAGTCGAGGGGGCGGAACACCTGCTGGTGGATCTTCTGACCCTTGGTGGGCTTATATTTGACGTAAAGCGTCTCGCCGCACCCCTCGGTGAAAAGGAGGATCTTCGACTTCGGCTTCTCCGGCGCGAGGCGGTAGTCCTTGTTGCGGATAAGGCCGCCGAACGTCAGGCGCTTGATGTAGCTAAAGCCGTAGCCGCCCTCCTCGTAGACGCACGTGAAGTCGCGCGTGTCGCGCTCCTTCTCCTGGTTGTATCGGAGGACTGTCAAGAGATCCTTGTCGACGAAAATCTTCTCCTCGGGCTGCACCTTGCGGAAGCGGCCGCTCTTCCAAACGAGAATGAGCTCGTCGAGCGACGAGCACTTGAAGAGTTCGTCGCCGCCCTTCAGACCCGAGCCGACGTAGTTGTTCTCGCGATCCCAGCGGATGGAGAGCTCGCTCGCCGTCAGCCCCCGCACGTCCACCTCCTTGAACGCGCCCTTCTCGATCCGCGTCGCGCGCGGGAAGCGTTTGGCGTAGTCCTTCAGCAACCCCTTGAGATACTTGACGACGAACGCCCGCAAGTGCGCCAGGTTGTCCTTAACCTGCGCCTCCTCCTTTTCGACCGCCTCGATCTCCTCGCGGTTCTTGTCGATGTCGAACTGCGAAATGCGGCGGATCGGAATCTTCAAGAGCCGCTCGATGTCCTCGTCCGTCACGTCGCGGCGGAGCTCGGCGCGGAACGGCTTGAAGCCCTCCTTGACCGTCGCCAAGATCCCCGCCATCGTCTTCTCCGTCTCGATGCGCTTGTAGATGCGCTCCTCGATGAAGATGCGGTCGAGCGTCCGCGCGTGGAAGAGGTCGTCGAGCTCGCCGAGGCGGATCTCCTGCTCGCGCTTCGTGAGCGCGACAAGGCGGTCGACCTGCGCACGGAGAATCTCGCTCACCGTCATGAGTTTCGGCCGCCCCTCCTGAAGGACAATCGGGCGCGACGCGAGCGTCCGCTCGCAGTGGGTGAAGGCGTAGAGCGCGGCGATGGTCTTGTCGGGGTTCGCGCCCGCCTGCAGCTCCAGCTCGATGCGGACGCTCTCGGAGGTGAGGTCGTTCAGGCGGCGGACGGCGACTTTCTTCTTCTTGATCGCCTCCTCGATGGATTCGGCGATGGAATCGGTCGTCTCGCCCCAGGGCAGTTCCGTGATGACGAGGCGGTTCTTCCCCTCGCGCTCGATGACGGCGCGAACCTTCACCTTGCCGAGGCCGTCCTGGTAGTCGGAGACGTCCATCACGCCGCCCAGTTGGAAGTCGGGGTAGAGGGCGAAAGGCTTTTTCTGAAGGCAGGCGATCTCCGCCTCGATGAGCTCGCCGAAGTTGTGCGGCAAGACCGAGGTCGAAAGTCCCACGGCGATGCCCTCCGCGCCGAGCATCAAGAGAAGCGGAATCTTCGAGGGCAAGTAGACCGGCTCCTCGCGCCGCCCGTCGTAGTTGGGCACGTAGGTCGTCGTCTTGCGGTTGAAGACTTCCTTCCGGGCGAGGTCGGTGAGGCGGCACTCGATGTAGCGCGTCGCGGCGTGCGGCATCCCCGTGTAGAGCGAGCCGAAGTTCCCCTGCCCGTCGATGAGATACCCCTTGCCCTTGCCCCACAGCTTGTTCGCCAAGACGCACAGCGCGTCGCCGATGGAGGCGTCGCCGTGCGGGTGATACTGCATCGCGTGGCCGACGATGTTCGCGACTTTCGTGTAGCGGCCGTCGTCCT
>CAVKTW010000102.1:0-3633 GCA_963659085.1 Candidatus Methanomethylophilaceae archaeon
TCGTGGCGACGGAGGGCACGGCGGCGTGGCTCGCCGCGCGCGGCGTCGCGGCGGAGAAGATCGCGAAGATCGGCGAGGGTCGCCCCGACGTCCTCGACGCGATCAAGAACCGCGACGTCAAGCTCGTCATCAACACGCCGTCCGGCCGGCGCGACGCGCGCGCGGACGACTCGCGCATCCGCCAGGCCTCGATCAAGTATAAGGTTCCCTACCTGACGACGCTCGCGGCCGTCCGCGCGGCGGCGGAGGGAATCGCGGCGGCGATGCGCGGCAAGGGCGACGTCCGCTCGCTCCAGAGCTACCACGCCTCCATCGGCGCGTGAGCATGCGTCGGGCGTGGAGCATCCTTCCGGAGGAGTGGAAGGGTCTGCTGGTCGAGAAGGGGTTGCGCCCCTTCCGCGCCGAGCAGATCCTCCACGCGCTTTACCGCGATTTCATCCAGTCGTGGGACGAGGCGACGACGCTTCCCAAAGAGTTCCGCGAGACGCTGAAACAGGAGACGCCCCTGACGGCGACGACGCTTCTTGACGTCGCCGAGTCGCCCGACGGCACGAAGAAGCTTCTCGTCGGGTTCGAGGATGGCGAGGCCGTCGAGACGGTCTTGATCCCCGCGCAAGGCCGCCTCACGCAATGCATCTCGACGCAGGTCGGCTGCGCGATGGGCTGCGCCTTCTGCGCCTCGGGCGCCCACGGCCTCGTCCGCTCGCTCACCGCCGACGAGATCGTCGCGCAGTTCCTCCTGGCGCGGTCGTTCGGCACGGTCACGAACCTCGTCGTGATGGGCATGGGCGAGCCGTTCGCGAACTACGACGAGACGATCCGCGCCCTGAAGTTGATCAACGCGGGTCAGGGCCCGAACCTCGGCGCGCGGCACATCACGCTCTCGACGTGCGGTGTCGTGCCGGGCTTCAAACGCCTCGCCCAGGAGGGCATCCAGTTCGAGCTTTCCGTCTCGCTGCACGCGCCCAATGACGCGCTCCGCGACGCGCTCATGCCCGTCAACAAACGCTGGCCGGTGGACGAGCTTCTCCAGGCCTGCGCCGCCTACACGAAGGCGACGAAGAGGATCATCACGTTCGAATACACGCTCATCAAAGGCGTCAACGATTCCCGCGCCTGCGCGGAGGAGTTGGCGCGGCAGGTTCGGCGCGTGCCGGGCGCGAAGGTGAACTTGATCCCCCTCTCCCCCGTCTCGCACCGACCCGACTTCCACACGCCCGACGAGGCCACGCTCCTCATGTTCCTCGACGTGCTGATGAAGAACAAGGTTCAGACGATGCTCCGCCGCTCGCGCGGCAAGGCGGCGAACGCCGCGTGCGGGCAGCTGCGCCTGCGCCGCCAAGGCCATGGTTAAGTCGGGCCTCACGAAGGACGAGCTCATCGCCTGGGGCGGCGTCGAGGTCTTCAACCAGGCGTTCGCGCTGTGCAACTCCGGCGACGTCAAGGATGTCGCCTACGACGACGACACGCTCGTGGTCTCCGGGAAAATCATCCAGCCGAGCGGCTGGGAAATGCCCGTCTCCTTCAAACTGTTGGCGGAGGGGCGCATCCGCTCGCTCTGCCCCTGTGCGCAGAACCAGAACTTCGGGCGCATCTGCCCGCACGTCGTCGCCATCGGCATCGCGCTGTGGGTTCTAGAGATGGAACTCCCGGAGGAATCGCCCGCGAAAAAGAACACCGCCGAATCGTCCGCGCCGGCGGTTGAGAAGCCCCGCGAGACGTTCATCGAGGTTCCCATGAAGCCGAGGATCTTCGCGACGCTCTCGGGCTCACGCGCCTCGCTGTCCATCGAGGTCCGCGCCCGCTACGGCGCGGTCGAGTTCCCGGCGTGTTCCGTCCAAGGTTCGCACGCGGTCTATTTGGAGGACGAAGACGACCCCCTCGTGCGGCGCGTCCGCTCCGTCGCGGCGGAACGCGCGGCCGTCCAGGAACTCGCCGACTGGGGGTTTGAGCCGGGCTACAAGCAGGGGGACGTGCGCTACTACACGACAGATCCCCAGCGCGTCCTCACGTTTTTGGGCGCGGGCTTGCCGGAGCTCCGCCGCAAGAACTGGCGCATCGAACTTTCGCCGCGCCTTGAGGAATGCGTCGGCGACGTCCCGTCCGTCGTCCCGATTGTCACGATCAAGGACGCGCCGGGCGGCGCGTTCGATGTCCACTACACGTTCGAGGCCGCCGGGGAGACGCTCTCGCCCTTGGAGGTGCAGGCCGCGCTCAACCGGGGCGACGGCTACCTCCTGCGCGAGGGGCGCGTCATCCTCCTCGACCGCGCGGGCGTCGAGGCGCTCCACGACGTCTTCAGCGACTGCGCCCCGTCGCAGAACGGCGCGGAGCGCGGCTGGTTTCGCGTCAAATACGCCTACGCGCCGTATGTGAAAAGCTCGCTCGCGCTCGTCGATTGCGAGGTTCACGCGGGCAAGGCCAAGTTCTGGCGGACGATGACGCGCCACCAGAACGCCCAGGCGCGTTTCGAGAGCGTGCCGTTGGGGGAACTCGACGGCGTGCTCAGGCCCTACCAAAAGCAGGGTGTCTACTGGATGCGGTTTTTGGAGAACGCGGGGCTGTCGGGTCTGCTCGCCGACGAGATGGGCTTGGGCAAGACGCTCCAGACGCTCGCGTGGCTGACGCTCCCACGGGCGGACGCGCGGGCGCACGACGCGCAGGGGCGGAATCTGCCCGCGCTCATCATCGCGCCGACGTCGCTCGTGCGCAACTGGGAGGCGGAGGCGCGCAAGTGGACGCCGCAGTTGAAAACGCTCGTCGTCTCGGGTCCCCAACGCGCGGCCGACTTCGCGCGGATTCCGGCGGCCGACCTCGTCATCACGTCGTATGCGCTCGTCTCGCGCGACTTGGAGGCGGCGTATCTGGGACGCGCCTTCTCCGCCGTCGTCCTCGACGAGGCGCAGCACATCAAGAACCGCCAGACGCGCAACGCGCAGTCGGTCAAGGCGATCCACGCCGTCCAGCACCTCGTCTTGACGGGAACGCCCGTGGAGAACTCCGTCTCGGACGTGTGGTCGATCTTCGACTTCCTCATGCCGGGCTACCTCGGCGACTACGAGACGTTCAAGGCGAATGTCGAGGATCCGATTGCGGATGGCGACGGCGCGGAGCGCGCGCTGGGGCGGCTCAAGCGCAAGATCTCGCCCTTCATCCTGCGCCGCCTCAAGAAGACGGTCGCGCAGGATCTGCCGGAGAAGATCATCAAGGTCTCCTACTGCCCGATGTCGGAGGAGGCCGAGCGGGACTACGTCACGGCTTTGGGGCGCGCGCGGACGCGGGCGGGCGAGCTGATCCGCGAGAAGGGCTTCAACAAGTCGAAGTTCGAGCTGTTGAGCGTCCTCATGAAACTCCGCCAGATCGCCTCGCGCGCGAAGGTGGACGCCTTCATGGAGCAATTGACGCAGGCCATCGAGGAGGGGCACCGCGTCCTCGTCTTCTCGCAGTTCGTCAAGATGCTCACGCTCTTGCGGAAGCGACTGGAGGAGGCGGGGCTTTCGTATTGCTACTTGGACGGCTCGACGACGGATCGCCTCGGCGTCTGCGAGAGGTTCAACCGCTCGCGGGACATTCCCGTCTTCCTCATCTCGCTCATGGCCGGCGGCACGGGGCTGAACCTCACCGGCGCGGACA
>CAVKTW010000103.1:0-2438 GCA_963659085.1 Candidatus Methanomethylophilaceae archaeon
TCTGACAGTCAACACGAAAGAGGAAACAGAAGCCCATGAGCGCATACATTGATTCGGTCATCAAGGATTTGAAAGCGAAGAACGCGCACGAGAGCGAGTTCATCCAAGCGGCGGAGGAGGTCTTGACGACGCTCTCGCCCGTCGTCGACGCGCATCCCGAGTATCAGGCGAACGCCATTCTGGAGCGCATCGTCGAGCCGGAGCGCGTGGTTCTCTTTCGCGTGCCGTGGGTGGACGACAAGGGCGTCGTGCGCGTGAACCGCGGCTTCCGCGTCCAGTTCAACTCGGCCATCGGGCCTTACAAGGGCGGCCTCCGCTTCGACCCGACCGTCAACCTCTCGGTGCTGAAGTTCCTCGGCTTCGAGCAGATCTTCAAGAACTCGCTCACGACGCTTCCCATGGGCGGCGGCAAGGGCGGCTCCGACTTCAACCCGAAAGTCTCGCCGCACACGCCGGGTCAGCGTTGCAGCGACGCCGAGGTCATGCGCTTCTGCCAGAGCTTCATGACGGAGCTTTTCCGCCACATCGGGCCCGACACGGACGTCCCGGCGGGCGACATGAACGTCGGCGGCCGCGAGATCGGCTACCTCTTCGGCCAGTATCGCAAGATCCGCAACGAGTGGACGGGCGTCCTGACGGGCAAGGGGCTTTCGTTCGGCGGCTCGCTCATCCGCCCGGAGGCGACGGGCTACGGCTGCGTCTACTTCGCCGCGAACATGCTCGCGGTGAAGAAGCAGACGCTCAAGGGCAAGCGTTGCGCGATCTCCGGCTCCGGCAACGTGGCGACGTTCGCCGCGCAGAAGCTCCTCTCGCTCGGCGCGAAGGTCGTCACGCTCTCCGACCGTTCGGGGGCGATTTTCGTGCAGGCGGGGTTGAGCGAGAAGGATCTCGAAAAGGTCATGTTCCTCAAGACCGTCACGCGCGGCGAGCTCGCCGACGTCGCGAAGGAGATCAAGGGCGCGAAGTTCGTCAAGGGCGTCAACGCCTGGCAGATCGTCGACAAGGTTGACTGCGCCTTCCCGTGCGCGCGGCAGAACGAGCTCGACGAGGCCGACGCGGCCTACCTCCTGAAGCACGGCTGCCGCCTCGTGGCGGAGGGCGCGAACATGCCGTCGACCCCGGAGGCGGTCGCGGCGTTCCAGAAGGCGAAGATCCTCTTCGCCCCCGGCAAGGCGGCGAACGCGGGCGGTGTCGCGACGTCCGGTCTTGAGATGTCGCAGAACTCCGAGCGCCTCTCGTGGACGGCCGAGGAGGTCGACGCGAAGCTCAAGGGCATCATGAAGGCGATTCACGACAACGCCTTCGAGGCGGCGGCGAAATACGGCCACAAGGGCGACTACGTGATGGGCGCGAACATCGCGGGCTTCACGAAGGTCGCCGACGCGATGGTCGCCCAGGGCGTCTGACGCGAAGCCGACGCGCCGCGCGTCCAAGGTTGACGCGCGGTGCGTAAAAGTGTAAAATATCCCGCATAAGCAAATTCAAGGAGTTAGAAACCTATGTCCATCCGCAAATTTTCCGTGGCTCTCCTCGCCCTCGCGGCGACCACCTCCCTTTTCGCCGCCGAGGACGACGTGTCCGGTCAGGGCAAGGGGGCTGTTGGCTGGACGCCCGCTCAGATCGGCCTCTTCTCGCCCGTCTCGTATCCGTGGGAGTGCGACTGGGACTTGAAGGGCGTTGGCGTCAACCTCTTCTACATGGAGAACGTGAAGCTTCAGGGTCTGGCCATCTCCGGCATCGCGACGCGCACGCGCGACGATGTGAAGGGCGTCGTCCTGACGGGTCTGTGCAACTGGAACGAGACGGATGTCTACGGCATCAACGCGACGCTCGGCGCGAACATCGAGTTCGCGAACGTCTACGGCATCGAGCTGGGGCTTTTCAGCATGCGCCAGGCGATGCAGGGTCTCGACATCAACCTCATGGGCTCCCACCAGCGGAGCTACACGGGCGTTCAGGTCGCGGGGCTTTGCAACTTCACGCTTGAGGACTTCACGGGCGGCGACATCGCCTTCGGCCTCAACATGGCGAAGGACGTCAAGGGCTTCCAGCTCGGCGGCATCAACTTCGCCCACCAGCTCAAGGGCGTTCAGCTCGGCTTCTTCAACATCGCCGAGAAGTGCCCCTCCGGCATCCAGATCGGCCTTGTCAACATCATCATGGACAACATCGTCAAAGTCCTCCCGATCACAAACTTCTACTTCTGATCGGCGCGGCGATGGCGAAACAGAATCCCTTTCTCAAAAAGGCGACGGGGGCCCAAAAGGCCCCCGCTTCGGTTGAGGCGAAGAAAAAACACGGGCTGGGTCGCGGGTTCTCGTCGCTGATTCCCGTCGCGCCCACGCTGCCCGCCCCCGCCGCCGCCGGGCCGGCTCCCACGCCGAACCCCTCCCCGCTTCTGGAACTCCACATCCTCGACATCGAGCGCTCGCCCTACC
>CAVKTW010000104.1:0-20658 GCA_963659085.1 Candidatus Methanomethylophilaceae archaeon
GGAACGCGAGGCCGCCGACGACGGCGTAGCGGAGGAATTCGCCGACGAGCGGCGCAAGCGCAAACGCGCTACAGAACCGTGATGGCCGCGAAGGGAGGCTTACCCCCCCCCCTATACCCCATAGGGGTATTATCCGCCGCCTCTTGGCACGGCTTTTCGCGTGCGGACGTTTCTTTCCTGTTGACCATGCCGCTTATTATACCAAAAATCCGCTCATGGCGGGAGGAAGGCGGGAAGGTTTCAATCGGCTGCGATTTCGCATCACAATTTCATTGGTCAAGACGGTGAAGTTGTGATATAATCTTCTTCAGTCGCATGAAGAAAGCCTTCACACTCATCGAGTTGCTCATCGTCATCGTCGTCCTCGCGATTCTCGCCGGGCTCGTCTTCCGTTTGGGCGGCATCGGCAGCGCCTCGGAGGCGCGCAACAAGACGGTCGCGCGGTTGCAACGCCTCGAAAACGCCCTCTCCGGCTACTACGCCGCGTTCGGCTCGTATCCGCCCGTCCAGCTTCAGGGGCGCAGCCGCAACATCTTCTACGAGGTCAACGGCTACGGCATCCAGCAGACGTCGGTCGATCCCACATCGAGCAGTTCCCTCCCCCCGTGGGCGCAGATCGAGGCGGCGTGCCGCGCCCAGCCCGTCTCCATGGAGTTCCCCTACGACTCCGGCTACCAAGATTACGTCTCGGCCGTCGCCCAGCAGTTGAAGCGCCTCCACGACGCGGGCGTCGATCCCTACAAAAACAATCCCGCCCTCGGCTACGGCTTCGACGGGCTGCGCACGCCCTCGCAATTGAGCGGGAAGTATGGCGACACGGCGTGGACGGACGTCCAAGTCTTCAAGTTCGGCCTCATGAGCTACCTCCTGCCGCGCTACCTCGTCATGATGGGGCACAACGCGAACGCCCTTTACGACAATTTCGCGCAATGGGACGACAACAACCAGCTGCCCGCCCGCTTCGAGGACGGCGTCTCCTACGGGAGTTGGAACGAGATGAACCAGGTGTTCACGTCGCAGGCCAACGCGCGTTGGAAGATCGCGCTCCTCCCCTCGCAGGCCGTCACGGCGCGGTGGCTCCCCAACTTCGAGGGCCTCCTCTCCTGCAACAAGGGCGGCACCTACTACGGCATCAACATCGAAAGTTTCGACACGGTCGACCTCTCGAACGGGCGGCTCTCCGTCGGCAACGCCTATCCGAAGCTCTACTCGTCGGGCGACAGCCAGTCCGGCACGGGAACGAGCGGCACGCAGCAGTATGCCCTCAACGAGATCACGATGCGCGACGGCTGGGGACGGGAGATCTACTACTACTCCCTGCCGCCCTACCAAAGCTACCGCGTTTGGAGCGCGGGCCCGAACGGCCTCACCTTCCCGCCGTGGATCTCCCCGGAGGAGGACGTCTACAAGAACAACAAGGACACGATTCAAGGCTGGGTCGCCGACGACATCGTGCAGATGAAAGAATGAGAAAAGCGTTCACACTCATCGAGATGCTCGTCGTCCTCGGCATCATCGCCATCCTCGCGGGCGCGACGAGCATCGGCTACTCGTCCTTCGTCCGCAAGGCGCAGAACGCGCGCGGCGTCGAGCTTGTGAGCAACGTGAAGACGGCGCTGGAGTCGATCCTCCAGGCCGACGACGCGTGGCCGCGCCTCATCCTCGCCGCCGGGCAAAGCGGCAACGGCGAGCTCACCTCGGAGGTGGGCGCCGTCCTCGCGCAGCGCGGCGTGATGACCTTGACGCTCGCGAACTCCGGGACGCGCCTGGCGGGTCTCGACCAGTGCGGCATCGTCTCGCCCTGGGCTTCGGACGTCATCAAGCGGAAGCTCACCCAGGGCTCCGTCGCCGATTCGGCGAAGGTTCCCTCCGGCGGGACGATCGCCGACCACCGGCTCAGGTTCGCGGTCGACGCGGACTACGACGGCATCACGGAGACGTCCGTGAGCGCCTCCGGCGGCACGGGCGGGGCCCGCGTCCGCGCGAGCGTCTGCGTCTGGTGCGCGGGACGCGACGGCAAATTCGGCACGAAGGACGACATCTACAGCTGGACGCCCGGGCAGGAGGTGCGTTGATGCGGCGGCGCGGCTTCACGATCATCGAGCTTCTCATCGTCATCGCCGTCATCGGCGTCTTGATGGGCATCGTGACGGGGGCGGCGTTGAGCTCCATCCGGGGGGCGCGGACGAAACGCGCCGAGTCGATGCGCGTCGCCCTGGAGCAGGCCCTCACCGCCTACTACGCGCAGACGGGCAAGTGGCCGTCGATCATCGAGACGCGGGCGAGCTCCGACTCCGCCTCCGACTACACGTTCTCCCCGGAGGACACGGACAAGATCTTCCAGCAGGTCGTGGGCAAGGGCTTCGGCAAGGACGGCACGCGCTCGCCGCTCATCGACGCGACGGCCCTGTTCGTCGCCAACCGCAGCAAGGTCGGCAACAGCGGCAAGGGCTGCCGCGACAACCACAAGAACAGGAGGCTCGACTCGTTCTGCGGCGACCAGCACTGCGTCTCCGGCGTCGACTTCACGCGCGCCGTCGCGAAGAGCGGGCGCGACCACATCCAGTTCGCCCAGATGGCGTTCGGCTACCCCGGCCCCGAGGAAGGCCGCTTCTGCCGCTACTCCATCACCTACCACCCGCAAACGGATTCCGTCACGGTGTCGAAATGAAACGGGCGTTCACACTTCTCGAACTTCTCGTCGTGGTGGCCATCATGGGCCTCCTCGGCGCGGCGGCGACGAGCAGCTACTCGGCGCTCGTGCGCGGCATGCGCGAGCGTTCGGCCGTGACGACGGCCTCCTCGGTTCTGCGCATGGCGCGGGAGCGCGCGCACATCGACCGCAAGCCGACGGCCGTCTTCTGCTACAACCGCCTCCTGAAGGCGCCGACCTCGACGGAGAACGGCGTCGTCGTCGGCGTCATGACGGCCGTGCGCCAGGCGGGGCGGCTCTCGTTCGTGAGCGGCAAGAACCTGTGCGACGAGTTCGCCGATCTCGACAAGACCTACGAGACCGAGACGGACGAGGGGAAACTCGCCAACGGCGGGGGTGTGCGCCTCTACAAGTTCGACGGGACGTCCATGAGCGAGATGAAATATTCCATCGTCTCGACGCGGGCGCGGCCCTACGAGACGAGCGTCTACCTGACCTCCCTCAACAACGGCGCGGGCGGGACGACGAACGTGACGATGATGGCCTACTACGACCTCAACCGCTCGATCCACCAGCCGACGTGGCGCACGGGGGACAGCTACGCCTTCGAGATTTCCGAGACCTTCCTCCCCGAGGGAATCATCTTCGGCAGCAACGTGCCGTCGTCGACGGCGGCGGACAAACTCGTCGGCACGCTCGTCTTCGACCCGGAGAGTTCCTCGGACAAGACGATCTCCCTCTCATCGACGCGCCCCGACACGAGCGGGCTTCCCCAGGCGGTTCACGAGATCGGCACGGCGTCGTCCGATCCAGACGAGGCCATCTAAATGAAACGCGCATTCACATTGATCGAAGTCAACCTCGCCATCCTCATCATGGCGACGGGCGTGCTCGTCATGTGCGGGCTTTACGCGCTCGGCTTCCGCGAGAGCCGCCAAAGCACGGAGGATGTCGTCGCCGTCTCCTTCGCCGAGACTTACTTGGGCCCCCTCATCCAAGGGCTGTCCGCGACGAACATGACGTGGAGCGCGTGGCTTCAGATCGGGGACTCGCCCTCCGCCGCGGAGGCCTCCGCCGTCGCGCAGGGGCTTCTGCCGTCGGGCGGCTGGAGGGACTACGTCCAGGTCGACGGCAACTCGTTCCGCGTGACGGGCTCGCCGCGCTCGAAGGCCGACGGCGTGTGGAGCGACATCATGAGCCAGGTGCCCTCGCCCTACAAGGGGTCGCGGCCGAGTTTGTCGAGCGACTACGAGTATGGGCTCGTCGCGACGCGCCAAGGCGCCGTCATCCAACTCGCGTTCCGCGCCGCCCGCCGGAAGAACACGCTCATGTCGCAGCCCCTGTTCGTCTCCGAAGTCCGTTTCCAGGGAGACCCCGACCAATGAGACGCGCCTTCACCTTGATCGAGCTCCTCGTGGCGAGCATCCTCTTGGCGATGCTCGTGACGATCTTGACCATGCTCTTCAACCAGTCGTCCATCGCGTGGCGGACGGGGACGGCGAGCCTCGTCAACTTGAACAAGACGCGCGAGGGGCTGGGGACGCTCGCCGACATCTACGACGACGTCCTCCCCGGCTTGGGCGACGACGCCTCCTCGCCGCAGATCGCCCGGCGCACCGTGTCCGTCTGGATGAAGAACGCCGCGAACACGCTTCGCTCCGACCGCGCGTTCGATTCGGTCAACTTCGGGTCGGCGCAGTCGTTCTCGTATGACGACGCGAAGACGGCCCAGGCGACGGACGTGTCGGACGCGGGTTCGGGCGTCTCCGTCTCGTTCTTCGCCGTGGGCGTGCGGAGTTTGGGCCCCGACGGCGAGCCGGACACGGAGGACGACGTCAGCACGTGGCCGGAGGAGATTGACTGATGAAAAAGGCTTTCACGCTCGTCGAACTTCTCGTCGTCCTGGCGATGATCGCCGCGCTCATCGCGGCGATGGCCGTCTCGACGGCGCGGGCGCGCCAACGCGCGAAAATCTCGCGCGCGACGCAGGAGACGCGCGAGATCACGAACGCGATTCTCGCCTACGAGCAGTATGCGGTCGGGCGCACCTTGGAGGCGCACGCGACCGGCGGGGGGTGGCAGGACTGCACGGAGAGCGCCATGAAGATGATCCTCGGCGGCGAGACGGGGGAGAGCGGCGCGGTCATCCCCGTCCTGTTCAACGCCGCCGTCACGCGGGGGTCGATCCGCGACCCGTGGGGGCGGCCCTACCAGTTTTTGATCCAAAAGGCCTCGACCGTCTCAAGCGGTCAGAACGCGGGGCTGGGGAACGTCTCGTTCACGAGTTCGGCGGCCTTGCCCAACTTCTGGCGTCTTTCGGATGAGGAGCGGAGTCGATGAAGCGCGTCAACACGAGAAAAGGCTCGGCCCTGCTGATCGTCCTGGGGATGCTCTCGTTCATGGTCGTCTCGGCGGTGGGCTTCGCCGTCTACATGCGCCAGAGCCGCCTGCCGTCGAGCCACCTGCGGCGCGTCGCCTCCTCGCGCTACTTGCTCCGCGCCGCGCTCGCGAACGCCGTGGCGCGGATCGACGGGGCGGCCGCGTCCGTCAACGGCGGCATCCGCTGCGAGGGCGTCTACGACGACCCGTATCCGGGCGTGTCCGCCGAAACCCGGACGGACAGCGAGAACGGCAACCTTTGGACGCAGCGCGTGTTCACGCCGTTCGGCCTCGTCGATCCCTCGGAGACGGTCTCCACGCTCACCTTGGAGGCTTTGGCGTATCTGCCGCCCGCCATCATCAACGAGGCGCGCGTCTACTCGCGCCAGACGCGGACGGCCACGTGGAAGAACCTCTCCTACGACATGGGCCGATACGCGTTCACGGCGGTGGACGTCTCGGACTGCTTCGACCTCAACAAGCTCCGCGCCTCGGAGCGGCGTTCGTCGGCGGCGAACGCGCGCGTCAGCTTCTCGTCGCTCGTCCCCGACGGCGAGGCGACCACGTTTGACACGATCCTGGATCGTTGCGGCGACATCCCCTTCGTCTCGCTCGCCGACTTCAACATCGTCGCGGGGTCGTCGAGCGACTACGCGCCGTTCAGCAAATTCATCGCGTCGGGGTCGGACCCCTCCATCTACCGCGACGACGAGCACGTCAAGAACGCGCTCTTCATCACGGACACGTGGTTTCCCCCGACGAACGCGACGGCGAACGTCGACGCGACCACGCAGATCGACCTCGCGGACGAGCCGCGTCCGTTCAAGGCGTTCGACGCCAAAAACGTCATCGATGTCGACGATATGCGCGACACCAAGCTTTACGACCTCTTGCTGAACAATCTCGGCATCGCCGGGATGGCCTGCCTCTACGATTACGTGGACCCCGACTCCAAGCCACTCTCGCTGGCCCTGCCGACGGTCGAGACGCAGCCCATGATCGCCTCGCTTTCGGTCAATTCCGAGAACACGGAGGAGCGGCTGGAGGTGAAGAAAACCGACGAGTCGACGCAGGTCACGATTACGGAGAATGGCGAGACGTATGTCCTCAAGCGGACAATCTCGAAGCACGAGCTTGAAATCCCGCGCCGCGACCTCGTCGTGTCGGGCGCGGCCGTCTTCCCCTTCAAGCGCGTCGCGTCGGATCGCTCCAAGGGCCCGTGGAAGGTCAAGGCGCTCGTCGCGTTCTTCTTGGGCGCGGACACCCTGAAGTCGCGTGTCAAGGATGCGTCGCTGCTCCCCCCGAAGAAGGAGTGGTGGGCGAGCGTCCCGTCCATCCAAGACGCCCAAGGTGTCGTTTGGGGCAAGGGCGAGACGACGGTTTCGTTTGACGAAAACATCGACTCGACGGAGAAAGCCGTCACGGATTACATGATCAACGTGTCCCTCCCCAAGACGACGTTCCCGCTCTACTACGATGTCGTGGAGAAGAAGGTGATAACGACCCCCAGCGGGACTGTCGAGACGGAGATCCTCAACAAGAAGACGGTGGACGGAACGGAGGCGGACGCGAAACTCTACCTTTACGACGAGGACGGCGAGGGGCAGAGTTTCCGCGAGAAGGCCGCGAGCACCTACAAGGAAAAGGTCTTCATCACGGCGGAGGAACTCGTGGCGAACCATGGCGAGGGCAGTCAGAATTGGACCGAACTTGCCGACGAGACGTCGTTCCGCCCCTATCTCGCCGTGTGGGTGCGCGTGGAGGACAAGGATGGCGACACGGTCGATCTCGTTCCGGCGAGTCTGTCGGACGACGACGAGTGGTTGGACGCGAACTACGCCGACTTGAAGAGCGAGCTTGAGCCTTTTTCAGGTCGGAACCGCCCGCTCCTGTCCTTCAAACACAACCCCGCCCTCTCGATGAAGACGCTTGCCGACGAAACGGAGCGGCAGACGCTTCTTGAGGGTGCCGATTTGAGCACGCCTTCCGCGTGGCGTTCGCTCTACACTGTCGACCCGCGCTACAACTACGCGCCGGAGGACTGGTTCGGGACGAACGACGAGGACGCCTCGGCGGAGAACTGGAAATCCCACATCGGGCTCTCGTCAGGCTCGGGCGTCCTGGGGCAGGACGGGCGCGACAGCGACATCTTCATGGCGACGAGCGACCAGGGCTATCTGCAGTCCATCGGGGAGCTCGCGATGTTGCCCGCCATTCAGGAGATGTCGGGGCGGCTCAACGATCCCTTCGCGGGCGATTTCGCGGGTGTCTCCCGCTACGACGGCAACACCAAGTTTTCCGAACGCTCCGTTTCGAACCTGGGGGCCTTCGCCAACGGCAATTTCTTCTGGCGGACGTATTCCTCCTTCGACCGTGGCGACGGCGTCGACCCCATCTACGAACTCACCGACGGCACGAAGGCCTACTCTGTCTTTTCGGGGCAGCGCGATTTCCGCGTCAACCCCTACTCGCCCGACCGCCGCGTGTTGAAGGCGGCGTTCAAGGACACGCCCTACGACTGGTTCGTCGCCTCGACGAACGAGACGGCGAACCCCACGGCGACCATGCAGGCGTCGGAACGCGCGTCGTGGGCGTTCTGCGGGGATTCCATCGCCGCCAAACTCTCGGACACCGAGGTTGACAAGATCATCGATGCGTTCCAGACCGCGCTCCGTCAGGCGGCGCAGGGCGGCACGTCGTGGGAGGAGGCGTTCGAGAGCCTCGACTGGAAGAGCGACGGCGTGGGCGATGACGCGAAAAAGACGTTCCTCGGCGTCACGCTGGAGAAGCCCCTCCACGATGTCGACCGCAAGTATCTCTACTCGTTTTGGCGCGAGTGCTTCCAGAACCGCCAGCAGCTTTTCCTCGTCTTCCTCCGCGCCGAGCCGCTGACCGTGGGCGGGTCGGGTGCGAACGCGCTGGGGACGGCGCAGCTGGGCGCGCGCGGCGTCGCGCTCGTTTGGCGCGATCCGAAGCCCCCGATGCGCGGCTGTTCCGCGAGCGTGACCGAGCGGCCCAACCGCACGAACTTGACATCGCTTGATGCGTGGAAGGGCTACTATGAGACATACGCGCCCCACCGCACCCGCGTCCTCTTCTACCATCCCTTTGATTGAGAAACGGCTTTTTAACACAGAGGCACGGAGTCACAAAGGCACAGAGGTATGATGCATTGTTCACATAGCGAACGAAGCGCAGCGTGGCCCTGTGTGCTTGCTCTGTCAGCGTGCAGCCGACTTCGGGGTAAGCGTGCTCACGTCGCCCACGCGGGCGAGCAGGTCGCGAGCGGCACAAAGGGGCGGTTTTCTCTGCTTCTCTGCTCCTCTGTGTTAAAATATTAAAGAAAAAAAGGAAGATCAACCTTGAAAGAGACGAAACGGACACTTGAATTCACGCTCGTTCGCGCCGAGTTGACGGCGGCGTCCGAGAAGCGCCTGTTGCGGACGAACTTGATCTGCGTCGACCTCATCTGGCCCCGCGCCGGCATCGCGAAGAAGTCGGCCGCGCGCGAGATGACGGGCAAGAAAGGCGTCGTGGACTTCACCAAGGAGGAATGGGTCAAGCGCGTCCTCTTCCGCGAGGAGGTTCTGTCGCATTGCGGCGTCGCCGTCAGCGTCACGGAGCCCGTCACCATCCAGCTCGCGCGGCGGTTCCTGCGCCTGACGGCGAAATACGCGCTCAAGATGGGCGCGGACTTCACCGAGAAGGCGATGGTGGGCTACGCGGACATCGCGTCCTCGCCGATTGACGCGCTCGCGCAGATGCTCGGCGAGAAGGACTCGCCCAAGGCCATCGCGCAGGGCGTCCTTGATTTGGAGAGTCTGCCCGACGCGGGCGAGGTGAAGGTTCTCTCCGTGCCGCTCGTGCGCCCCGGGTCGTCGACGGTCATCGGGCGCGTCACGCTTGAGGTGCGTGGCGAGTGAGGGGCCAGGTGACCATGACTCGCGCGCTTTTCCTTCTTCTGTGCCTGTTGGGCGGCACGCTCGTCGCGGCCACGCGGCCGTTCGAGGACTACAAGACGATCATCGACCGCCAGATGTTCGGGGCCCCGCCCAAAGGCTTCGACCCCACCAAGATGCCGAGCGACGTCGCCAAGGCGAACTCCAAGGCCGAGCAGGAGCGGAACAAGGCCGAGGAGAAGATCAAGCGGGCGATCCGCTTCTCCGTCCTCAACGTGACGGCCGACGGCGAGATCATGGTCGGCTTCACGGATCAGCGCGACGCGAAGAACCCGCTCAACTACTACATGAGAGTCGGCGAGACGCGCAACGGCTGGACGGTCGCGGCGGCCGACCGGAACGAGGCGACGATGACAATCGTCGATTCGGAGGGCATCGAGGTGACGCTGCGCTTGGGCGGCGACTCCGCGAGCGACCCCAACAGCGTCCGCAACGCGGTCGCCGACGCGGTTGCTCAAACGCCCGCGAACGCCAACGCCTTGCCGCGCGCGCGTCTCCTGCACAGGGGCGGCGCGTCCCTGCGCGCGCAGCGCAAGGCGCAGGAGGAGGCGCGCGAGGCCGAGGATGACGAGCGCCGGCGCGAGGTCGAATCCATGCGCGCGCAGCTGCAGACCTTGGCCAGCGACTTCCACGCCGCGAGGCAGGCTCAGCAAGCCGCCGCCGCGAAGACCGCCGCCGAGGCGCAGGCGCAAGCCGCCGTCGAGATGGACGAACCACCGGACGAGCCGCCGGATGGGCCTCCGGGCCCGCCACCCCCAGACGACGCGATGGACGCGGGCGATGGCGCGGACGGTCATTGAGGGCGGAACGCTCGTTGACGGGACTGGCCGCGCCGCGTTCCGTGGCGATCTCGTCATCGAGGGCGACCGCATCGCGGACGTCGCCCCGCCCCAGTCGCGCGCGCGGGAAAACGCCGACCGCGTGTTCGACGCGGCGGGGCTTCTCGTCGCGCCCGGCTTCATCGACGCGCACGCGCACTCGGATGCGTTTCTCCTGTTGGAGCCGCACGCGCCCTCGAAAATCACACAGGGCGTCACGACGGAGGTGAACGGCCAGTGCGGCGGCTCGGCGGCCCCGCGCTTCGGTGCGGCGCGGCTCTCCTCCGACTGGGCGTCGCGCTTGGGCGATTTGCTCACGTGGCGGTCGATGGCCGAGTATCGCGCGCGGTTGGAGGAGACGAAGATCGCCGTCAACACCGTCTCGTTCGTCGGCCACAACACGTTGCGCTCGTCGGTCGTGGGCTACGCGGGACGCGCCGCCACGCCCGACGAGGTTCGCGCGATGGCGCGGCTTTTGGAGGAGTCCCTTGACGCGGGGGCGAAAGGGCTTTCGACGGGGCTCATCTATCAACCTGGCGTCTACGCCTCGGACGAGGAGATTTTCCTCTTGACCCAGACGGCGGCGAGGAAAGGCGGCCTTTACGCGACGCACATGCGCTCGGAGGGGGATCGTCTTTTGGAGTCCATTGACGAGGTTCTCGACCTCGCCCGCGCGACAGGCATTCGCGCCGAGATCTCGCACCTGAAGACGAGCGGGGCGGAAAACTGGGGGAAGATCGACGCGGCGTTGGACAAGATCGAGCGCGGCCTCGACGAGGGCGTCCTCTTGGGGAGCGACCGCTACCCCTACTGCGCGGCGGGAACGGATCTCGACATCGTCCTGCCCGCGTGGGCGCAGGAAGGCGCGGCGAAAAGCGAGTGCGAACGACTGGCCGATCCCGCGTGCCGCGCGCGGATCGAGCGCGAGATCGACCTCTCCGGCCGCGACTGGTCGCAGGTCATGGTGGGCGGCACATGGGCGCCCGAAACGAAGGGCTTGAGCGGAAAAACGATTGCCGAGATCTTGGGCGACCAAAATCTCACGCCGGGCGCACTCGTCTGCGCGATCCTCGAAGCCGACAAATGCCGGACGGGGGCGTTCTTCTTCACGATGAGCGAGGCGAACCTCGACAAGATTCTCCTGAAGCCGTGGATCGTGCCGGGATCGGATGCCTCGCTCCGCGCACCGACGGGGCCCTTGGCGGAGGACTTCCCGCATCCCCGCGCCTACGGGACGATGCCGGCGTTTTACAAGAGGTTGCGCGGCCTTGGCGTCTCGCGAGAGGCGGCGATCGCGCGGATGACATTCGTTCCCGCGAAGCGTTTTGGCCTTGCCTCTCGCGGCGTTCTCGCAAAGGGGGCGTTCGCCGATGTCGTCGTCCTTGACGAGGCCGCGTTCGCCGCGACGGCGACATATGAAAAACCGCACGCTTTCTCGCACGGGGTGCGTCTCGTCGTCGTCAATGGCGAGGAGGCTTACCGGGACGGCGTTTTCTTCTCGCGCGCGGGGCGCATGATCTGACGGCTTTTGGTATAATAAGAAAAATGACACGACAAATTCTGCCTTCCTTCCTCGCGGCCGACTTGGGGCATTTGGCGCGGGACTTGCACCGCGCCTATCTGTCGGGCGCGGACGCGATTCATTTGGACATCATGGATCCCACGTTCGTGCCCAACATGAGTTTCGGGCCGTCCATCGTCGAGTTTTGCCGCGCAAACGAGCCCGCCTTCTACCGAAACGTCCATCTGATGATGAACAGGCCCGACCTCTACTTGGAGGCGTTCGCCGCCGCCGGGGCGCAGACGATCCAGGTCCACTACGAGGCCGACTGCGACCTTCACACGTGCCTCAAGGAGATTCGCCGCTTGGGGCTCCGCAACGCGCTGGTCATCAACCCGGAGACGCCCGCCGAGGTTTTTCTCCCCTATCTCGGCGAGATCGACGAGGCGCTCGTCATGACGGTTCATCCCGGCTTCGGGGGGCAGCGTTTCATCGCGTCGTGTTTGGAGAAAGTCGCGTGGTTGCGGGAAAGAGCCCCCGCGCTCGACATCATGATCGACGGCGGCGGCAACGCGGAGACGTGTCCCTTGGCGGCGGCGGCGGGCGCCAACCTCTTCGTCGCCGGCAGCTACCTTTTCAACGCCCCCGACATGAAAGCGGCCGTCGCCGACCTCCGCCGTCGCGTCGCGGTGACGCGGCACGTTGAAAATCGCCTCATTGATAACATCGGGTGATTTTGGTATAATTTTGCGAAAGTCGTCAACAAGAGAGATTTTTATGGCTCAAGATTCTGCGATGCGCAACAACATTTGGAAATGGCTCATTCTGGGGCTCGTGGCCGTGGTGTCGTTCTACGTCTGCCACCCGCTGTCGGAGAAACTCCGCTTCGGCCTCGACCTGAAGGGCGGCACGTCCTTCACGCTCGGCGTCGACCGCGAGAAACTCGCCGAGTCGCTCATCGCCGAGAACCCCGCGCTGACGAACGAGGAGGGGGCGGTCGAGCGCAAGATCGACGAGATGCTCAACCGCTCGGACTGCGACAACACGATCATCTCCGTCATCCGCCGCCGCGTGGACGCCATGGGGACGAACGAGCCCGTCATCCAGGGCATGAAGGGCCACCGCCTGCTCGTCCAGCTCCCCGGCGCCGACGAGAAGACGCGCAAGGAGGCCAAGGCCTCGCTCCAGAACGCGGCGTATCTCGAGTTCCGCCTCACGCACCCGCGCAACGAGAAGCTCGTCGGCGACCTGCTCGCCAAGGACATCGCCCCGGAGGGCTACCGCAAGTCGGGCGACGGCTACGTGCGCATCACCGACCCGAACGACCCCAAGAACTGGGCCACCGTCTCCAAGACGCCCGGCTACGCGGCGCGTCTCGCGTCCTTCGGCTCGCCCGACGCGCGCTACAGCTTCATGCTGGAGAAGCAGGGCAACGGCGTCTACCGCCCGAACTTCGTGGCGCGATCCACGGAGCCCAAGGTGACGGGCGGCGACCTCGTCTCCGCGTCCGTCGAGCGCGACCCGACCTCCGGGCAGCTCTCCATCGGCTTCCGCCTGAACGCGGAGGGCGGGCGCAAGTTCGCGACGCTGACGCGCAACTACAAGGCGCACGGGCCGCGCAACTCCTCGAACGAGGGCCGCTGCCTCGCGATCGTCCTTGACGACCAGCTCATCTCCGCGCCGCGCATCCAGAGCGAGATCGGCTCGTCGGGTCAGATCACGGGTCATTTCACGGCCGCCGAGGCGCAGAAGCTCGCCAACGAGTTGAACGCGGGCGCGTTGCCCGCGCCGCTCAAGATCATGGCCGAGACGACGGTCGCGCCCACGGTGGGCGACGACGCGATCCACGCGGCGCAGTGGGCGGCGGGTCTCGGCTTCGGCCTCGTCGCGCTCTTCATGTTCCTCTACTACTGGCGCTCCGGCCTCGTCGCGGACGTCGCGCTCTTCCTCGACGTCGCGCTCCTGCCGACGGCGCTCGTCGTCTGCGCGAACCTCCTCGGCATCTTCGCGCACGACCCCTCGATGGGCGGCGGCGGCTCGATGCAGTTGCCCGTGCTGACGATGCCCGGCATCGCGGGTCTCGTCCTCTCCCTCGGCATGGCCGTTGACGCGAACGTCCTCATCTTCGAGCGCATCCGCGAGGAGTTCCAGGAGGGTCGCACGGCCGGGGAGGCCGTCAAGAACGGCTATGGCCGCGCGTTCACCGCGATCTTCGACTCGAACCTGACGACGATCATCACGGGCATCATCCTCTTCATCGTCGGCACGGGCCCCGTGCGCGGCTTCGCGATCATGCTCACGGCGGGCGTCGTCATCTCGATGTTCACGTCCGTCGTCGTCACGCGCATGGTCTTCGACCACTTCGTCGACCCCAACCGCACGAAGCCGTTTAGGATGGCGAGCTTCTTCAAGCACCCGCATTTCGACTTCATGCGCTTCCAGAAGTGGACGGTTGGCGGCGCGGCCGCGCTCGTCATCGTCACGATGGCGATCTTCGCCGTGCGCCTCGTCACGAACAAGGCGGCCGTCCTCTCCGTCGACCTGACGGGCGGCACGTCCATCGTCTATTCGCTCAATCAGGACGCGCGTCCCGAGACGGCCGAGATCCGCAAGGCGCTCGACGCCTTCGACAACGCCGCCGTCATCCAGTATCAAGAGGGCGTCGGCAAGGCGACGCTCCTCGTCAAGACGGGCGAGACGGCCGAGACCGTCAAAGGCTCGCAACTTGAGAACAAGGACGTGGGCGCGCACGTGACGAAGCTCCTCAACGCCGCGTTCCCGGACGCCTCGTTCACGGCGACGTCCGTCGACGAGGTGGGCTCGATGGTCGGCGCGGATCTGAAGAAGAGCGGCACCTACGCCGTCATCTTCTCGCTCATCGCGATCCTCGCCTACGTGGGCTTCCGCTTCCAGTTCGGCTTCGGCCTGGGCGCCGTCCTCGCGCTCGCGCACGATGCGTTCATCTCGCTGGGTCTCTTCTCGCTCTGCGGCCGCCAAGTCTCGCTCATCGTCATCACGGCGATCCTGACGATCATCGGCTACTCGGTGAACGACACGGTCGTCGTCTTCGACCGCATCCGCGAGCTCCTGCGCCACAACAAGAAGCTCTCCTTCTACGATCTCTGCAACCAGGCCGTCAACAACTGCCTGTCGCGGACGATCATCACGTCCTTGACGACGCTCTTCGCCGTTTTCGCGCTCTTCGCGTTCGGCGACGGCTCGATCTTCGATTTCGCGCTCATCATGCTCATCGGCATCGTCGCCGGCACCTTTAGCTCGGTCTTCATCGCCATGCCCATCATGTACTGGTGGTACAAGGGGCAGCGACCCGTGTTTGAAAGCGAGGCCTGAGTCGTCCGAAAGCCGGGGGATTCTCCTCCCCCCGGCGGGCGTGCGGGGCGCGGAGGTGCGGAGTGTTCCGCATCGGGCCGTGTCTTTTGTCGTTTATTTAAGGATTTGAAACATGGGTATCTTTTCGTGGTTGCAGCGTCCGAAATTGAAGCGTGAGATCATCATCAACGTCGAGCGTCTCCAGACGCGCGTCGCCGTCATCGAGAACGGACGGCTGGAGGAGTATATGGTCGAGCACGAGGAGGAGGAGCGTCTCGTCGGCTCCGTCTTCAAGGGGCGCGTCCAAAACCTCCAGAACGACCTGCAGGCCGCGTTCGTCAACATCGGCCTCGACAAAAACGCCTTCCTCCACTACTGGGACATGACGAACGACGCGGACGGGATTCTCGACGACGATTCCGAGCGCAAGACGAACCGCAAGTCGGCGCGCCTCTCCGACGAGGAGATCGCCAAGCGCTTCCCCCCGGGGTCCGAGATCATCGTCCAGGTGACGAAGGGCCCCATCTCGACGAAGGGCCCCCGTGTCTCGGCGAGCCTCTCCATCCCCGGTCGCTACCTCGTCATGATGCCCGGCGAGAAGATCCGGGGCGTCTCGAAGCGCATCTCGGACGGCGCCGAGCGCAAGCGGCTCAAGAAGATCCTCGACCGCCTGCCGCTCCCGGACAACGTCGGCCTCGTCGTGCGCACGGTGGGCGCGGGCGCGTCGGCGCGCGCGTTCGCCCGCGACTTGCGCAACCTCCTCTCCATTTGGAACGAGATGCAGGGCAACATCAAGAACCTGCGCACGCCCTGCTGCATCTTCCACGAGCCCGACCTCTGCGAGCGCGTCGTGCGCGACTGGCTGACGGAGGACGTCGACTCGATCGTCATCGACGACGAGAAGAGCTACCAGGCGATGCGCGCGCTCGCGGGGCAGATCTCGCGCCGCGCCAAGGCGAAGATCCGCCGCTACGACGGCTTGTCGGGCATCTTCGAGCATTTCGGCATCGAGCGGCAGCTCTCGGAGGCCTTCGCGCGCAAGGTCATGCTCAAGTCGGGCGGCTACCTCGTCATCGACGAGACGGAGGCGCTCATCGCCGTCGACGTGAACACGGGCCACTACAAGGGCAAGGGCAACCAGGAGGACGCGATCCGCGAGGTCAACCTGGAGGCGGTCGCCGAGGTCGCCCGCCAGCTGCGGCTCCGCAACATCGGCGGCCTCGTCGTCCTCGACTTGATCGACATGAAGTCGCGCAAGCACCAGCGCGAGGTCGTCCGCCGCTTCAAGGAGTGCCTCAAGCGCGACCGCGCGCGGACGAACGTCCTGGAGATTTCCGAGCTGGGGCTTTTGGAGATGTCGCGCCAGCGTCAGGACTCGTCGCTCCTCTCGCAGCAGGCCTCGACGTGTCCCTTCTGCCAGGGGCGCGGCTGGGTGCGCTCGCCGATGGCGATCTCGGTCGACATCCAGCGCACCTTGACGAGCCTCCTCAAGAAGGCGGAGCGCAACAAGCGTCCCTTCGAGCCGAAGATCGTCATCGCGCCGCAGGTCATGCAGCGCCTCCGCACGGAGGACAGCCAAGTCCTCGCGCAGCTCCAGAAGGACTTCGACACGCGCCTCACGTTCGTCTCGGAACTCAACCGCCACCCGGAATCGTTCGTCATCCAGGACGCGGCGACCTCCCAAATCCTCTACTCGCAAAACAAATGAAAACGTCCGCCCTCGCTTTCCTCTGCGCCTGCGCGGCCGGCGCCCTCGCGGCCGCCCAACGCCCCGACGGCGTCCCGCCGCCCCCGGCGGAGCGCGTCACCTTCAACGCCGACCGCGTCGCCTACGACAACCGCACGAAGGCGGCCGTCGCCTTGGGCAACGTCCACGCCGTCTCCGGGCCCCTCACCTTGCGCGGCGAGAAGCTCGTCCGCGACGACGAGGGCGGCATGCGGTTCTACAACCCGACGTGCGTGACGACGTGCACGAACGCGGTCGGCCACACGCACTGGAACGTGACGGGCGAGGTCGCCTACACGCCGCACGATTCCGTCGTCGTCCGCGATGCGTGGCTGCGTTTCTACGAGATTCCCGTTTTCTACTTGCCGCATCTTTGGTATCCGCTCGACACCTCGTGCGGGTTCGCGTGGATGCCGGGCTACACCGGCCGCTGGGGGGCGTTCCTCCTGACGCGGACGCGCTATCCCCTGCTCGGCGACGGGCAGCACCGCGACAACACGTGGTGGCTCTCGGGCGAGACGGACGTGGATGTCCGCTACCGCCAGGGCTTCGCGCTGGGCGAGCGTTTGAAGTGGAACCTCGGCGACTTCGGGTCGGGCGACTTCCGCGTCTACTACGCTTGGGATCGTTCCGTGACATCGGGCGACGAGCGGGGGACGTCGAGCGACGCGAACTGGGGTTCGACGATTCCCTCGGAGCGGTATGGCTTTTCCGTCGCCCACGACTGGGACGTGACGGAGCGCGACCGGCTCTTCCTCCGGGGGACGCGCTATTCGGACTCCCACTTCCGCAGCGACTTCCTGCGCAAGTCGTTTCTGGAGATCCGCAACCAGTGGGTCGGCTACGAGAACAGCGTGGTGGCGTGGGAGCATCTGGAAGGGCCGTGGTCCATCGGGGCGGAGGTCTCGGGGCGGCTCAACGACTTCCAAGAGGCGACGGAGCGTCTGCCCGAGGTCTACCTTGACGTCAACCCCGTGCGCGTCTTCTCGCTGCCGCTCGTCTACGAGTCCGAGAACCGCGTGGGCTACCTCCGTCGCCACTACGCCGAATACGCGCGCGGCACGGAGAGCATCTTCGGCACGCGGCCGGGGCTGTGGTGCGACTACGACGCCGTCCGGCTCGACACCTACCACCGCGTGAGCCTGCCGATGCGGTTCTTCGACGACGTCCTCTCTGTCGTGCCGCGTGTCGGCTACCGAGGCACGTTCTGGTCCGAGAGCGGCTTGAGCAACTACACGGGTCGCGGCCGGGCGGTCGAATGCGGCGAGCTCTACCGCTCCATCTTCGAGGGCGGCGTCACGTTCTCGGCGCGCGGCACGGCGTGGCTCGGCGACACGTGGCTTCACACGCTCGAACCTTACGCGGACATCCTCGCGCAGGAGGCCGCCTTCTCCGGGCGGCGCGGCGACAGCCGTCCCTTCGTCTTCGACGCGCTCGACGCCTCGCTCTCGTGGGAAGACCAGCTCTTGGGGCGCGGGCGCAACCTGCCCTATTCCTACTACGGCGTGACGCCGGGCTTGCGCCAGACGTGGAGCGAACTCGACGAGAAGGGGCGCGTCGTCCCCGTGGCCGAACTCGATGCCTATGCGGCGTTCTCTTTCGGCGCGACGTCGTTCGACGGCGACCCGTCCGCCGGCGAGTGGGATGCGCACAAACTCGCCGAGCTGGGCAAGAAGAACTACGGCAAGAAAAGCGTCTACGTCTCGCCCGGCGTTCGGACGCGCTGGCGCATCGACGAGTCGGCGACGCTGAACGCCCGCGTGGAATACGACGTGGACGCGAACGCAATCTCGTTCGGCGACGTCGGGTTCGCGCAAACGCTCTCCCCCGCGTTCCAGTATTCCGTCTCCTACGCGCTGCGCGACGCGCGCGTGTGGGATTTCGCCTCCAGCCCCGAGGCCGCGTCGTGGGGCGAGGACTTCTTCAACGAGATTTTCATCCACACCATCCGCGCCGGCTTCACGTGTTCGCCCGTCGAATGGTTCGCGTTCAGCCCGTATGTGCGCTGGGATCTCGACACGAACGAGCTCGACAGCGCGGGCGCGTGGTTCGACTACTTGACGGACTGCCTCGGCTTCCGCCTCCTCGTCGAATACGAGAACAGCATGACGCGCATCGACGGCACGGAGTATGACGAGGACTGGAACGTCGGCTTCTACATCTATTTGAGAGCCTTTGGCGCGGATTCGGGCGGCCTCTTCTCGGCGCAGTGAGCCATGCGCAAAGCCCGTCAGCGCGGCATCGAGCGCCTTGAGAGCGCGCTCGTCAAACTCATCCAGGAGAAGGGGGCGGATCAGAACAAGACAGGTTTCGTCCGCCTCTTCCTCGCGTTCCTGAAGGGCGTGAGTTTCCTCTTCGGCGGCGTGGTCGCGCTGCGCGACCTCTTTTACAACCTCGGCGTCCTGCGCCGCTACCCGCTGGGAACGCAAGTCATCTCCATCGGCAACGTGACGGCGGGTGGCACGGGCAAGACGCCCGTCACGGAGATCTTCGCGCGGACGCTCGCCGCCGAGGGGCGCAAGGTCGCCATCCTCTCGCGGGGCTACCGCCGCAAGGAGGCGTCCTTTTGGACGCGGCTCTTCACATCCGTCGTTCTGCCGCCCCTCGTCGTGTCGGACGGCCGGCGCGTCCTCCTCGACTCGGAGACGGGCGGCGACGAGCCCTACATGCTCGCCTCGAACTTGCCCGGCGTCGCCGTCGTCGTCGACCGCAACCGCGTCAAGGCGGGTCGCTACGCCGTCAAGCGGCTGGGGTGCGACACGCTCATCCTCGACGACGGCTTCCAGTATCAGAAGCTCAAGCACTCCATCGAGGTCGTCCTCGTGGACGCGACCAACCCCTTCGGCAACGGCCACCTTCTGCCGCGCGGCATCCTGCGCGAGCCGGCGCGTCACTTGAAGCGGGCGGACATCATCTTCCTCACGAAGTGCCGGGGCGATGTCTCCGCCGTGTGCGACGAGGTGCGCCGCTACAACGACAAGGCGGAAATCGTCCTCTGCCGCCACGCGCCCAAGGTCTTGAAGGATGTTTGGAGCCGCGAGGAGTATCCTCTTTCGTATCTCAAGGGGAAGACGCTCTGCACGCTTTCGGGAATCGCCGCGCCGCGCGGCTTCGAGGATTCCCTCCGCCACATGGGCGCGAAAGTCATTTGGTGCGCGCGCTACGCCGACCACCACCGCTACGCGCCGTCGGAGATCCTCCACGCGCTCAACAGGACGGCGGACATGGGGGCGGACGCGCTCGTCACGACGGAGAAGGACGCGGTGCGCTTTCCGCGCTTCGAGGGGACGCCCGTGAAATGCCTCTATCTGCGCATCGCCATCGAGATCCTCTCGGGCGCGGAAAGCTTCGACTCACTCATCCGCCGCATCTGCTTCCGCAAACCCCACGCGCCTTAGGCGATGGGGATTTGCTTCGGCTTCGTCTCGGCGCGCTTTTGGAGCGTGATGAGAAGGACGCCGTTCTCCAACTTCGCCGTGAGCGACTTGGGATCCGCCATTTCCGGCAACTCCGCGCTGATGGCGTAGTTGGTGCGCTCGAACTCCGTCGCCACGGCCTTGAAGCCGGCGGGGTTCTGATACTTCGAGTGCGTCTTGAGCGTCAGGGTCTTGCCGTCGAGGTGGAGCTCCGCGTCCTCCTTGCGGATGCCGGGGATCTCGACCTTCAACTCGTAGGACTCGGGCTTCTCGCTCAGCGTCGCCGTCGGCACAACATAGTTCTCTTCGTTCATGATCAATCCTCCTTCTGTTTATTGAATGGTGATTTTGTGGACGCCCGCGGCCTCCGCCTTCGGGAGCTCGACGCGCAGGATGCCGTCCGTGAACTTCGCGTTGGCCTTGTCGGGATTGACGCGGAAGGGCAAATCGACGCGGCGGCTCCAGGTGGGTGTCGCGCCCTTGCCGTCCGCCGTCTCGGCGGGCTTGCCGGCGATGGTCACGGCCTGCGGCTCCAGCGTGAGGTCGACGTCCTTCGCGCTTTTCCCGGGGAGTTCGACGTCGATGAGGACGGCGTCGTCATCGAGGAAGACGTTGATGGGCGGGAAGCGACCGGCGGCGCGGGCGCGGAAGGCCCTCAGCGTCCGGCTTCCCGAATCGAGAAGGTCGTCCAGAAAGCCCCAGGGATCCATGTTGATCAATGTGTTCATGTTTCTGTCTCCTTTCGTTTTTGTTTCGACACAAGCCTTCTATGCAAAATCCATGCCACCGCCGGACTGCGACAAAATGTCCCGCCCGGTCGCCCGCCTGCGCTTGCCTTGTCAGTGTGCAGCCGACTTCGGGGCAACGCTCCTGTCC
>CAVKTW010000105.1:0-6461 GCA_963659085.1 Candidatus Methanomethylophilaceae archaeon
AAGGCAGTGGCCGGTGAGCGGCTTCGTGGAGGAGACTGGCACACGCGGCGAAAAAAGCGTTTTGACGGCGAGGCACTCCATCGCGTCGTTGTAGACGGTGCCCGTGCCGTGGAGGTTGATGTAGTCGATGTCGCCGGGATCGAGACGCGCGTCGCGGAGGGCGTTTTCCATCGCGGCGAGCGCCCCCTTCCCCTCGGGATCGGGAGCGGTCAGGTGGTAGGCGTCGGAACTCTCCCCCACGCCGAGGAGACGGAGATCTTTCGGAAGCGTCGACGGCGCGTCGTCGTCCGCCCGGCGCAGGACGAAGAACGCCGCGCCCTCGCCCAGGTTGATGCCGTCGCGGTCGGGCGCGAGCGGCCGCGTCAGCGACGGCGCGAGCGACTCCAGCGCGTGGAAGCCCTCGATGACCGTGCGCGTCTTCGCGTCCGCGCCGCCGACGATGACCGCGTCGCAGACGCGCGCACGCAGAAGGCGTTGCGCCGACGCGAAGACCTTGGCGCTCGACGAACACGCCGTCGAGACAGACGCGACGGGGCCCTTCACGCCCCAGCGTTCGCGCAACCGCTCGGCCGGGGCCGCCATGTCGATGCGGTCGCGGTGTCGCGTGAACTCCTCCATCGTCGAATTGCTCGTGCCGACGACCGCGCCGACGCGGGCGGGATCGACGTGCGCGAACAGGGCGTCGAGATCCAGTTGGCGGACGGCCGCGTCAACAAGCGCGGCGATCCGCGTGGGCGCGGCCTTGAGCGTTTCGTCGGGCAAATCGACCTCCCCGAAGAACGAGGTCTCGCCGCCGGCGAGGGCGATCTCGCGCAGGCCGTTTTGGTCGCCGTCAAAAAGTCGCGCGAGAGTCTCCGCCCGGCTCAATCCAAGCGCCGAGACGACGCTGAAGTCCGTTATGCGGATGTCGCTCACTTACCGGCCGTAGGCGCGAAGCTTCTCGTAGCGCATCTCCAAGAGTTGCTCGACCGGATACTGCTTCAACTCCTTCAACGCCTTCAGGACGGACTTCTTCACGCTGTCGATGGCCGCATTGGGGTTCGTCTGCGCCCCGCCCGCCGGCTCCTTGACGATTTCGTCGATGACCTTGAGGTTCAGGAGGTCGTGCGCCGTCACCTTGAGGGCCTCCGCCGCCTCCGGGGCCTTCTTGCCGTCGCGCCAGAGGATGCCCGCGCACCCCTCCGGCGAGATGACGGAATAGACCGCGTTCTCCATCATGAGGATTTTGTCGCCGACGGCAATCGCAAGCGCGCCGCCGGAGCCGCCCTCGCCCGTCACGACGACGACAATCGGCGTCGCGAGGCGCGAGAAGAACTCCAGGCTCTTCGCGATGGCCTCCGCCTGTCCGCGCTCCTCGGCCTCCTTGCCGGGATAGGCGCCGGGCGTGTCGACGAAGGTGACGATGGGACGCGCGAACCGCTCGGCGAGTTTCGCCAAGCGCATCGCCTTGCGGTAGCCGTCGGGGTTGGCCATGCCGAAGTTGGACGCCATGTTCTCCTCGACCGTCGCACCCTTGTTGTGGCCGAGAAAGAGGCAGACCTCGCCCGCCATCGTCCCGAACCCGGCGAGCAGCGCGGGGTCGTCGTAGGCGAGGCGGTCGCCGTGCAGTTCCTCGAAGTCGTCGCACATCCGCGCGATGAAGTCCCTCGCGTGCGGACGCTTGGGGTCGCGCGCGAGCTTCACCCTGTCAAAAGCCGTCATTTTGTTGTTCATAAGTAATGTGGAATGGTGGAAAGGTGGAAAAGTGGAAAGGTGCGAGTGGTGGAAAAGTGCGGGTGGTGGAGGGGGTTCAGGAACTGAAATAGCCGAGCATCCGCGACAGGAACGCCTTCATGTCCTTGCGTTCGACCACGCGGTCGATGAAGCCGTGCTTTTCGAGATACTCCGCCGTCTGGAAGTCGTCAGGCAGTTTCTGGTGGATCGTGTTCTCGATGACGCGCCGCCCGGCGAAGCCGATGAGGGCCTTGGGCTCGGTCACGTTGATGTCGCCGAGCATCGCGAACGAGGCCGACACGCCGCCCGTCGTCGGATCGGTCAAGACGGAGATGAACGCGAGCCCCGCCTCCTTCAGCCGCGCGATGGCGGCGGACGTCTTCGCCATCTGCATGAGCGAGAGGATGCCCTCGTGCATGCGCGCCCCGCCCGACGCCGAGAAGATGACGAGCGCGCGCCGCTCGGCGATGGCCTGCTCGCAGGCGCGGGCGATGCGCTCGCCCGTGCCCGTGCCGAGGCTGCCGCCCATGAAGCCGAAGTCCATCACGCCGAGCATCGCGGGGTGGCCGCCGATCTCGCACGAACCCATGACAATCGACTCCGTCTCGCCCGACTTCTTGATCGTCGCCTCGACCTTGTCCTTGTAGGCGCCCGTCGCGTCGTGGAAGGCGAGGTGGTCGGAGTAGGAGACCTCGCGGAAGACCTCCTTGAACGTTCCCGCGTCCGCGACCTGCGCGATGCGCTCGCGCGCGGAGAGCCGCCCGTGGTAGTTGCACTTGGGGCAGATCGCGTTGTTCCCGCGCCAGACGGCCTTCTCAAAATGGCTGCCGCACTTCGGACAGATCGCCCACAGCGCCTTGGCGGGCGGAATCGCGGGCTTTTCCTTCTTCTCGAACCAACTCATCGCATCCTCCTTTCACGAATCCTTCGGCATCGGGCAGAGCGTCTCGAACGCGGCCGTCGAACCCTCGTAGCCGGAGCGGACGATGGAAAGTTCCGCCCGCACGCGCGGGAGGGCGACCTGAAGCCAGAACTCCAGAGAGGCCTTCTTCGACTCGTATTTCGCCGCCGCCTTGACGAAGAGCGCGGCGACGACGAGCCAAATGCCAACGTCGACGAGCTTCCGCGCCGAGAGGTCGTGGTAGGTCTTCGCGTCCTCCCGCGCCTTGACGAACTCGCACGATTCCTTCAACTCGCCGAGGAGCGCGGCCATGCGCGGATGCGCCGCCTCCCAGCCCGCGCCGAGGATGTCGTCGACGACGTCCTGGACGAGGCCGCCCGTCACGCCCGCCACCGCCGCGACGACCTGCAGCTGCGAGGTGCCCTCGTAGATGGTCGCGATGCGGCTGTCGCGCAGGTAGCGCTCGCAGGGGTAGTCCTTCATGAAGCCGGAGCCGCCGAGGACGCTGATCGCGCCCTGCGCGTTGCGCATCGACATCTCCGAGCCGTAATACTTCGCCATGGGCGTGAGCATCTTGTTGAACGCGGCGACCTTCTTGAGGCGCGCGCGGACGCCCGCCGCCTCCGGGGTCCCCTTGAGCGCGGCGAACTTGCGTTCGAGCCCCGCCTCCAGGTCGACGTTCTTCGCCGAGTAGTAGGTGAGCAGACGCGCCGCCTGCAACTCGACGCTCATCGTGCTCATCAACTCGCGCAGCGCGGGGAACGTGTCGATGGTGACGCCGAACTGCTTGCGGCTCGCGGCGTAGTCGCGCGCGGCGCGGTAGGCCGCCTCGCCGATGCCCGTGCCCTGCGCGGCGATGCCCATGCGCGCGCCGTTCATGAGGGCCATGACGTAGGTGATAAGCCCGCGCTTGCGCAGGCCGATCAACTTCGCCGGAGCCTCGGTGAAGACCATCTCGCACGTGGGCGAGCCGTGGATGCCGAGCTTGTTCTCAAGGCGGCGCACCTTGACCCACGGGCCCTTTTCGACGAGCAGGCAGCTGAGGCCGCGCCCATCGGAGAACTCGGGCTCCGTCCGCGCGAGGACGAGCAGCACCTCGCCGCAGCCGTTCGTGATGAAGCGCTTGACGCCGTTCACGAACCAGTTGCCGTTTTCGTCCTGGTGCGCCGAAGTCTTGACGCTCTGGAGGTCGCTGCCCGCGTCCGGCTCGGTCAGCACCATCGCGCCCGTCCACTCGCCCGTCACGAGGCGCGGCACGTAGGCCTTCTTGATCTCCTCGTCCGCGAACATGTTGATCGTCTCGGCGATGCCCTGGAGGCCAAAGAGGTTCATGAGCGAGGCGTCGCCGCGCGAGACGATGTCGTTGCACGCCGTCAGGACGGTGCAGGGCATGTTGAGGCCGCCCAGGCGGTAGGGGATCGTCACGCCCATGAGGCCCGTCTTGCCGAAGAGCTCGATGGCGAGTTTCATGCCGGGGGCGCGGGTGACGGAGCCGTCCTCGTTGAGCGTGTTGCCCACCGCGTCCGTCTCCTCGGCGAGCGGCGCGATGCGCTCGGCCATGATCTCGCCGCAGAGCGAAATCGCCCGCTTGTAGTTGTCAATCGCGTCCGCCGCGTCCTTCGGAGCGAAGTCGTAGTCCTTCGCGAATTTGAAGTCCTCCTCCAAAAGCGTCGCGACCTCTGTGAGATCCAGGAGATCCAGCGTCTCCTCGATGTCGGGGTTGTCCAGATAGAAATTGGCCATGTTAACCTTTCGAGCGAATCGCCTTGATGAGTTTCGGAACGACGACATTGAGGTCGCCCACGATGCCGTAGTGCGCGACCTTGAAGATCGGCGCGTCGCGGTCGGTGTTGATGGCGATGATCTTCGCCGCGTCCTGCATCCCCGCGAGGTGCTGCACCGCGCCGGAGACGCCGCAGCTGATGAGCAAGGCGGGGCGCACCGTCACGCCCGTCTGGCCGATCTGCCGCTCGTGCTCGCAGTAGCCGAGGTCGACCGCCGCGCGCGAGCCGCCGACGGCGCCGCCGAGGACGGCGGCGAGCTCGTGCAGCTGCTTGAAGTTCTCCTTCGAGCCGACGCCCGCGCCGCCCGCGACGATGATCCGCGCGCCCTTCAGGTTGACGGAGGACGCCTTGCGGACGATCTCGACGACCTCGACGGGGATCTCCACGCCGTCGAGACGCGCCGAATGATGCTTGACGGCGTTCCCGTCGACCGCGCGCGAGCTTCTCTCAAGCGGCTTCATGACGCCCTCGCGCACCGTCGCCATCTGCGGCCAGTGGCGGGCGTTGACGATGGTCGCGATGATGTTGCCGCCGAACGCGGGGCGGATCTGGTGGAGGACATTCTCGAACGTCTCGCCCGTCTTCTTGTCGGTGTAGTCGCCGATCCGGAGATCCGTGCAGTCGGCCGTCAGGCCGCACTGGAGCGCGGAGGCGACGGACGGGGCCAGGTCGCGCCCCATGTGCGTCGCGCCGAAGATGACGATCTGCGGATTCTCCTCCTTGACGAGCTCGACGAGCGCGTGGCGGTAGGCCTTGTTGCGGAAGACGGCGAGCGCCGGGTCGTTCACGAGGTGGACGACGTCCGCCCCGCCCTGAACGAGGTCTTTCGCGAGACCCTCCGCCTCGCCGTCCGCGAACGAGCCGAGGAGCGCGGCCCCGACGCGGACGCCGAGCGTGTCCGCGAGTTCACGCGCCTTGCCGAGGAGCTCGAAGGCGATTTCGGCGAGGCGTCCTTCTTCCTGCTGGGCGAAGACCCAGACTTCACCTTGTGTGTTCTTCATGTTCCTCATCCAATCGTGTGGTCTTTGATCAACTCGCCGACGAGTTCGCCAAGGCCCTCGTCCGTCGCGGGGACGTCCTTGAACGCGCCGCCCGCCAGGACGACCGACTCGATCTTGTTGACGCTCGTGGGCGAGCCCGCGAATCCGCAGCGGGCGGGTTCGCAGCCGATGTCGTCGCACGAGAGGATCTCCGGCTCGGCGTTCTTGAACGTCATCACGCGGCGCATCTGATAGGGACGCAGCGCGCCGAACTTCTCCGTCACCGTGAAGAGCGCGGGAAGCGTCACGCGGCACGTCTCGACGCCCGTGCCGATGTCGCGCGTCGCCACCGCCGTGCGGCCGTCCATCTCCAGTTTCTCCAAATAGGTGACGACGGCGCAGTCGAGCTTCTCGCCGATCTGCGGGCCAACCTGGGCCGTGTCGCCGTCGATGGCCTGCCGTCCGCAGAAGACGAGGTCGGGGTTGAACTTCTTCACGGCCTGCGAGAGGATGTAGCTCGTCGCGAGCGTGTCCGACCCGGCGGCCTTGCGATCCGTCACGAGGACGGCGCGGTCGGCCCCGCACATGAGGGCCTCGCGCAGGATCGCCGTCGCGGCGGGGAGGCCCATCGTGACGACCGTCACGGTGCCGCCGTAGGTCTCCTTGACCCAGAGGGCCGCCTCCAGGGCGTTCTTGTCCTCGGGGTTGAAGATGGCGGGCAAGGCCGCGCGGTTGATGGTGCCGTCGGCCTTCATCGCCGAACCCGTCACCTGTTTCGTGTCCGGCACCTGCTTGATGCAGACAATGCAGTTGTATCCATTCATACGCCTATTATACCATAAAAAGTCGCTTCGTCGTGGCGGCTTGCGCCAAGCTTTTTCGGCGCCCCGTGCCATGCCGATACGGTAATTTGTGCCGCTCGCGACCTGCTCGCCCGACCGACTTTGCCGGGAGACGGGCTTGGGGCGGAGTGGTCACGTTCAAGCACCGCGGCGATAGTGCCGCTCGCGACTGTGTGTTGGCAGCATGTGCTTGCCTGTCGGCATAACAGCCGAGTGCGGCGCAACGCTCTTGTCCTGTGCG
>CAVKTW010000106.1:0-2389 GCA_963659085.1 Candidatus Methanomethylophilaceae archaeon
CGCCTGGTCGCGCGGCTTCTTCGCCGTCCGCGACTACGCGGGCTACGGCGGGACGCGGCCGTCGGCCGTCCCGAATTGGCCGCGTGCCGAGTTGAGCGACCGGTGCTTCACCGTCGCCGGGACCCGCGCGGCCGTCGTCGGCTACGGCCACATCGGACGCGCCATCGGCGAGAAACTGACGGCTCTCGGCGTTGCCGTCACGGGCTACCGCCGCGCGAACATCGCCGACCTCGACGCGGAACTTCCGACTCTCGACTGGCTCATCCTCGCCTTGCCGGGCGACACGGGCACGGACGGCTTCCTATGCGGAAAACGGCTCGCGAAGCTGCCGCGCCGCGCCGTCGTCGTCAACGTCGGGCGCGGCAACGCGATTGACGAGGCCGCGCTCCTCGACGCCCTGCGCCGCAACCGCCTCGCGGGTGCGTATTTGGATGTGTTTAAGGGGGAATGGGGAATGGGGAATGGGGAGAGGGGAATGGGGAATATCCTGACGACTTCCCCCGACGATCTGCCGCCGAACCTGATTCGGATGCCTCATGCGTCGGCGTTTTCGCGCGATTACCTGAAACGGTGCTTTTTGGAGTTGAAGGATGACGGGTGTCTTTGAGGTCAATTCCGTCGAGGAGACGTGGGCTCTCGCCCGCCGCCTCGCGTCCGACCTCCGCCCCGGCGACGTCCTCTGCCTTGAAGGCGATCTCGGCGCGGGGAAGACGACGTTCACGCAGGGGCTCGCCGCCGCGCTCGGCGTCCCCGGCCGCGTCACCTCCCCGACCTTCTGCCTCGTGCAGGAGCATCGGTCCACTCAACCCTCAACCCTCAACCCTCAATCCTCAACCCTCCTTGTCCACATGGATCTCTACCGGCTCAACGCGAGCGAAGATGTCCTCGCCTTGGGGTGGGAGGACTATCTCGACGAGGGGGCGGTGATCGTCGTCGAGTGGCCCGCGTGCGCACGCGAGTTGATCCCCGCCCACGCCTACCACCTTTCCTTCGTCCGCACGGGCGAGGACTCGCGACGAATCGAGGTGTCGAAATGCTGAAGAAACTCGCGCTGGGTCTCGCGCTGGCTTTGTCTTTATCCGCCGTGGCGGAGACGCAACTCATCAACGGCGTCCTTTACGAGTGCGGGGAGGATGGCGTGTGCCGTCTTGTGGAAGAGCCGGCGGTCGCCGAATCGGCCGCGTCCGCCACCGACGCCTCGGTGCGCATCCGGCAGGGCATCCTCTCCGAGGCGGAACTTCTCGACTTCATCGCGGGCAAGATAGACTCGGCGGCCGCGCCGATGTCTTGGTCGCTCGTCGCCGCGCTCGCCGCCATTCTCGTGGGCGGGCTTGCGATGAACTTGACGCCGTGCGTCCTGCCGATGATCCCCGTCAACTTGATGATCATCGGCGCGTCCTTTTCGCGCGGGCTGTGCTACGCGCTGGGGCTTGTCCTCGCCTACGGCGCGTTGGGGCTGGCCGCCGCGTTGGGGGGGCTCGCCTTCGGGACGATTCAATCGAACCCGTGGTTCAACCTCGCCGTCGCCGTCCTCTTCCTCGCCTTGTCGCTCGCGCTCTCCGGCGCGTTCGTCATCGACTTCTCGAAGCACCGCCCGCAGTTCGCGCAGAGCCGCGCCGCCGCGTTGCCGCATCTCTTCGCGCTGTTGATGGGTGTCGTGAGCGCGCTCCTCGCGGGCGCGTGCGTCGCGCCGGTGCTCATCTCCGTCCTCCTCCTGACGGGCTCGTGGTATGCGCAGGGACGCGCGTTCGCGCTCGCGCTGCCATTTGTCTTCGGGTTGGGCATGGCCGCGCCGTGGCCTTTTCTGGGGCTGGGGCTTCGCGTCCTCCCCAAGCCGGGCGCGTGGATGCGGCACGTCAACCGCCTCGCCGCGCTCCTCGTCTTCGCGCTCGCGCTGTGGTATGCCGCGCTCGCCGTGCGCGGTTGGCGCGGCGCGTCGCCGGGTGCGTCGGACGGCGACGTCCTCGCGGCGACACCGGCCGACTTCGAGGCCCTCGCCGCCTCCCTGCCGCGCCCCATCTTCGTCGATTGCTGGGCGTCGTGGTGCAAGAATTGCGCGGCGATGGATCGCGTCGTGGCGCGCGCGAGCGTCCAAGAGGCGTTGGCGAACTTCTCCGTCGTCCGCCTGCAGGCCGAGGACATCCGCGAACTCAAACGCCTCAAGGGCTTCGAATCCATCCAAGGCCTCCCCGCCTTTGTCATTCTGGACGCAAGGTGAAGCAACGCGCCGCCACGCCCCCGAACTTGTGGTATAATGTTTCCATGAAACCGATTGACACCACCATCGCCGACTCCGAGCATCCGACAGAAAAGCGGAAGATCATTGTCACGAGTGCCTTGCCGTATGCGAACGGCGACATCCATTTGGGCCATCTTGTCGAATACATCC
>CAVKTW010000107.1:0-6379 GCA_963659085.1 Candidatus Methanomethylophilaceae archaeon
CTGTTGTTCGCCGCCGGAGAGTTCCGGTGGCGTCTTCGCGGCGACACCGCCCAGATCGAGTTTCTCGATGAGCTCGTCGAGACGCGCCGCGTCGGGGCGGCGGTGGTCGAGACGCGCCGGGAGGACGATGTTCTCGCGCACCGAAAGCGTCTCGATGAGGTTGAACGACTGGAAGACGACGCCGATGTGCGCACGGCGGAAGACGGAGGCCTGCGCGTCGCTCATCGCCGTCACCTCATGCCCGCCGACGCGGATCACGCCGCGCTGGGGCAGGAGAAGCCCCGCCGCGAGGTGGAGGAAGGTCGACTTGCCACTGCCGCTCGGGCCCATGAGCGCGGCGAACGCGCCGCGTCCGAGGTCGTAGTCGAAGCCGCGCAGAACCTCGCGCACCGCCGATCCCGCGCGGTAATCGTGGCACACGCCACGCGCCGTCAACGCCGCGTCCATGGAGGCGACCTCACTTGGCGACGGGGTAAATCTGCGACTTCTTGAGGACGGGCGCGCCCTCGATGGCCTTCGTCGCCTTGATCTTCAGGAACTTCGCCTTCTTCGGCGCGAAGCGGATCGACTGCTCGACGGGATTCGCCCGGAGGTTGCCAAACTCGCCGTCGGACACCGGCCGCCACTTCTTCCCGTCGAGGCTCACGAACGCCTCGTAGCCGGCGGCCATGCCCTCGAAGCCGTCCTTCTGCGGCACGTAGTCGAACCCCTCAAGCTCCACCACGCGGTCGAAGCCGATGACGAGCGTCGACTTCGGGGTCTTCTTCGAGAAGGACAGGTTCTTGCGCGGATAGCGCGGCGTCTCCTCCTCGGGCGCGAGCGCCGCGCCCGCGAAGTCCTCGACCTTCGGGACGACGCGCAACGCGAGCGACGTGACGGCGGGCTTGCCGTCGCACGATTCGACAATGAGTTTCACCGTCTTCGCCGTGACCTCGGGGAAGCGGGCGATGCGGCGGTTGCCCGCCTGCGGGCCGCGCGCGATTTCTTTTCCGTCGGCCTCGACGCGCCACGCGCCGATGCGCATACCGCCCTTCTTCAGGTCTTCGCGGAAGTCAACGGCGGAGAACGTCCGCGCCTCGGGCATCTCGACGACGAACGCCATGCCGGAGTCGCGCACCGAGAACTTCGCGTCGGCGGCGACGTCGCTCGCGTTGTAGGCGCGGACATACGCGCCGAACTCGCGCAGGCGCGTGACGTCGCTCTCGTCGAGGAGGCCGTCCGTGTTCGGCGCGAGCCCCAGGTCGAGGACACCGCCGCGCCCCACCGACTCGAAATACCGATCCGTCAGTTCCTTGAGCGACTTGGGCGCGTCGTTCTTGTGCCAGAACCACTTGCTGCGCAGCGGCGTGTCGGCCTCCGGCGGGCAGAAGTGGAGTTTGCCGTCCTTCTCCTGGTAGAAGTTGTAGTTCTCGGCGACCGTGCCGCGCTCGTTCCCCGGCCAGGAGACGGTGCGATCCGTCGCGAAGCCGCTGAAGGCGACGGCGAGGCGGCTCTTCTTGAAGAGCGTCTCCAACAGCCGCCGCGACTGGTAGTAGGTCTCCGCGCCGCCGGGCAGGGTGCGCCGCTCCTTCGCGCCGCCATACCAGCCGTCGCCGCCGTTCGCGCCGTCGAGCCAAATCTCGGTGATGGGCCCGTAGTTGTCCATCAGATCCGCCCACTGCTCGTGGAAGTAGGTGACGTAGCCGGGCCTCGCGTAGTCGGCGTGGTGGCGGTCCCACGGCGAGAGATACGCCGCGAACTCCAGCCCCGCCGCGTGCGTCGCCTCGCGCACCTCCTTGACGAGGTCGCCCTTGCCGCCCTTCCACGGCGTGTTGGCGACGGTGTAGTCCGCGTTGAGCTTGCTCGGCCAGAGGCAGAAGCCGTCGTGGTGCTTGCAGACGAGGATGATGCGCTTGATGCCGGCCGCCTTCGCCGCCGCGACCCACTGCTTCGCGTCGAGTTTCGTCGGGTTGAACATCTCGGCGGGCGTGTCGCCGTAGCCCCACTCCTTGTCGGCGAACGTGTTGAGGCCGAAGTGGACGATGGCGACGACCTCCAGGTCGAGGAAGTGCTGCGTCGGCTTGCTCGGCGCGGGGCGCGGCGCGGCGGGGGCGGTCGCGGAAAGCAGCAAGGCCGCCGCGAGCGTGAGCGAGAGGGATCGTGTCATGTTTCTTCTCCTTTTTCCTTGTGTTTCCGTTTCTTGTGTCAAATGCCGCCCTGCCGGCGGTGACGCGCCGCGTAGGCGGCCAACGCGCGGTCGAACTCCTCTTCCGTGAAGTCGGGCCAGAGCTGGTCGGTGAAGAAGTATTCGCTGTAGGCCGTCTCCCACAGGAGGAAGTTCGACGTCCTGAGCTCGCCGCTCGTGCGGATGACGAGGTCGGGGTCGGGGACGTCGGGCGCGTAGAGGTAGTTGCGGAACGTCTCCTCGGTCAGCGGCTCGCCACGCGCCATCGCCGCGTTCGCGGCGTCCACGATCTCCGCCCGGCCGCCGTAGGAGATCGCGACGATGAACTGCCGCGTGAAGTGCGAGGTCTTCGCCTCCAGATCCTCAATCGTCTTGAGGAGCGTCTTCGAGAGGTCGCCGCGCCGGCCAATCATCCGGAAGCGGACGCGCTCGCGCATGAAACTCCGCGCCTTCGACTTGAGCATCCGCGCGAAAAGGCTCATCAGCCCCTCGACCTCCTCCGGCGGACGCTTCCAGTTCTCGGTCGAGAAGGCGTAGACGGTCAGATACTGGATCTCCCGCGCCGAGCACCAGGACAGCACCTTCTCCAGCGTCTTCGCCCCCGCGACGTGACCCTCGCCGCGCCGCTTGCCGCGCCGCTCGGCCCAGCGGCCGTTGCCGTCCATGATCATCGCGACGTGTTCCGGGATGTGCTTGAGGTGGCGGATCACCTCCGCGAAGAACCGCTCCGGCGTCGAGGCCCCGCTCGTCACGCCGAGGCGCGAGACGTCCGAGAGGTCGAGCGCGCGAACCTCGTCGAGCGTCCCCGCGAGGAAGGCCCGCTTGCCGCTCGCGCGCGCGACTTCGACGAGGCGGCGCGAGTTCGACGACGTCCGCGAGCCCAAGACGAGCACCGCGTCGCCCGCGAACGCCCGCACGGCCGCCTGACGCTCCTGCGTCGCCCGGCAGACCTGCGCGGCGACTTTGAGCGGAAAGCGCGCGCCGAGTTCGTCGACCTGACGCGCCACCTCCTCGCCGTTCATCGTCGTCTGCGCGACGACGCCGAGCGTCGCCGACGCGGGGAGGTCGGCGGGGGACAGGGCCATCGCCGCCTCGAACGTGAGCGCGCGCCCGCCCTGCGCGAGAACCTCCCCCTCGATGCCCTTGAACTCGACGTGGTCGGGGTCGCCCAAAATGACGACGGGCAACCCCGCCTTGGCGAAGGCGCGGGCGTCCGCGTGGACTTTCGTGACGAAGGGGCAAGTCGCGTCCACGACCTTGAGGCGACGCGCCTTCGCCGCCTCGCGGACGGCCGGCGGAACGCCGTGCGCCGAGAAGAGAACCGTCTCGCCCTCCGGGACGCGCGCGATGTCGTCCACGAAGCGGAAGCCGAGGCCTTTGAGCTCGTCGATGACGATCTCGTTGTGGACGAGTTCGTGCAGGCAGTAGACGCGGCGGAGCGTGAGCGCCTTGGCGATCGCCCCGTTCACGCCCGCGCACAGCCCGTGCGGCTCGATGATCTCGACCTTATCCATGGCGGCGCATCTGCCGCGTCTTCGGCGGATCGATCACCTCGTCGGGGACAACCACCTGCGCGGCTTGCTCCCGCGCCGTCGCCCGGCGGATGAGCGCCATCTGGACGATGGAAAAGACGTTCGAGAGGAACCAGTAGAGCGAGAGCGCGGACGGGAACGAGTAGAACATGAAGAGCATCATCGCCGGCATGAAGACCATCATCATCCGCTGTTGGCTCTTGTCGCCCGTCGAGGGCGTGAACGCGCTTTGGAGAGCCGTCGTCACCGCCATCGCGATGGGCAGGATGTTGAGCCCGCCGAAGGGGAACCACGAGGCGAAGAGCGCCTCCGGCTCGGAGAGGTCGGCGATCCAGAGGAACGGCGCGTAGCGCAGCTCGACGGCCGAGCGCAGGACGTTGAAGAGCGCGATGAAGACGGGAATCTGAATGAGCATCGGCAGACACGAGCTCATGGGGTTCACCTTCTCCGCCTTGTAAAGAGCCCACGTCTCCTGCTGAAGGCGCTGCGGGTTGTCCTTGAACTGCGCCTGGAGGGCCTTCATCTTCGGCTGGAGCTCCTGCATCTTCTTCATGCCGACGGTGGACTTGTGCGTCAGCGGCCAAAAGAGGATGCGCACGAGGATCGTGAGGAGGATGATCGCCACGCCGTAGTTCGGAACGAGCGCGTGGAAGAGGTTGAGGACCCAGACGAGCGGATAGCAGAGATACCGCCACATCCCGAACTCCATGACGTCGCGCATCCCCAAGTCCCAAAGGAGCGTCTGCTTCTTGGGCCCCACGAAGAAGACGGTCGTGCGGTCCCCCGCGTCCTCGGACAGGCGCACACGCGCCGAGATCGCGTCGGGGCGGTAGGTCGCGGAGGCGGTGTCGCGCGCGACCGTCGCCACGAAGCCCTCGTTCGCCGCCGTGGAGGAGCAGAGCGCCGCCACGAAGAAGCGGTTCTTGAGCGCGACCCACTTCTGGGCGCCGGGATAGGAGACGGTCGTCTCCGTCGGCATGAACGTCGCGTCCTTCGAGCCGCCGCAGCCGCCGACGAGGCCGCCGACGAGATAGGGCTTCAGGGGCGAGTCGTCGTCGCCGTGGTGGATGACGCCCTCCTTGCCCTTGCCCGCGTCAAACGCCCACGAGTCGACGGAGAGGAGGTCGTTCTTCGCGCCGCCCATCTGCATGACGCCGAGCGAGATCGCCCCGCCGATGCCGTGATCCTCGAAGACGATGCGGTAGTCGTCCGCCAAGCGGATCGTCCGCGCCTGGCCGTCCCGCGCGAAGACGGCCTCGCCGCCCTCGACGCGGCGAATCTCGAACGCCTCGATGTCGCCGGGGCCCGCGCCCAAGGGGGCGTCGGAGAAGTCGAACGTGACGGGCGGGTTCTCGTCGGAGACCGCTCCCGCTTTCTGCGCGTAGTTTTTGAGCGTCACCTTCTTGACGACCGCGCCCCAGGACGAGAGCTCCAAGCGCACGTCGTCGTTCTCCAGCGTGACGCATTTTTCCGGGACGGAGGGCAGGGCGCGCGCGGGCTTCTCCGGGGTCTTGCCGCTTGCCGTGTCGTCGACCAATTCTTTCTGCGGCGCGTCGAGGACGTCGCGTTCGACCGTAGCGGCCGCCGCCGTCGCAACGGCGTTCGTCGCGCCACCCTCGGTCGCGGGCGCGGCGGCGGGTTTCGCGCCCTTGCCGCTGAAAATATACCACGCGAGAATCGCGCCGAGCAAAAGGCAAATGAGTTTCTCTGTCTTGTTCATCTTTCTCTCTTCTTCCTTAAACTTGATTCGTCCAGCGGCCAACCGGCGGCACGGGGTCGTAGCCCTTGTGGCCGAACGGGTGGCAGCGCAAAATCCGCCACATCCCCAGCGCGAGACCCTTGAGAACGCCGTGCGTCCGCAACGCCTCGATCATGTAGTTCGAGCAGCTGGGGGAGAAGCGACAGCAGCCCCCGAACACGGGGCTCAACGCGACCTGGTAGGCGCGGACGCCCCAGATCAAGGGCGTGGCGAGGGGATGCGCCTGAACACGCGGGAAAGTTCTTCCATCACATCCTGACATGTCCGTCCTTTCAACGCTGAACGACCGATGAGGATCCAATCCGTGCCGGCGGGGGCGTCGCCCCGGCGGGCGAGCAGGCGGAACGCCTCGCGCATGAGGCGCTTCGCCCGGTTGCGCTCGACGGCCAGGTGAAAACTCTTCTTCGAGACGACGACGCCCGCCCGGCCGGAAGCCTCGCCGTCGGCGAGATGCCACGCGACGAGGAGACGCCCCTTGATGGAACGCCCCCGGTCGAAGATACGCTTGTATCCCGCCCCGGGGAGCCGCGTGGACACCGCCGATGCCCTCAGACCTGCGTCAGGCGCTTGCGACCCTTCGCCCGACGGCGGGCGAGGATCTTGCGACCGCCCTTCGTCGCCATCCGGGCGCGGTATCCGATTTTCCTTTTCCGCTTGATCTTCGACGGCTGCCATGTCATCTTCATGTCTGCGATTCCTTACTTTCTTGTTGAAATGAACTGTTATTATACCAAAATCCGCCCCATCCCGAAAGACGCTATTTTCAACTTGCGCCACAAAGTGTCCGATGTCGATTGAAAAAGCAAGTGGACAGGGTTCTCCGTCACCCCTGACCACTTGCTTTTTCAATCGACGACAGGCTTCAGTTGTGCTCGACGCGGAAGAAGCCCCCGTTCGCGCTCGCGGGCGCGACGAGGATGACGT
>CAVKTW010000108.1:0-2376 GCA_963659085.1 Candidatus Methanomethylophilaceae archaeon
TCAGCACCTTGTTCTGATAGTCCTTCAGCGTCCCCTTGACGAGGTGCGTCCCGACCGGGAAGTTCACGGCTCCCGCCGCGAGCGGCAGCATCAGTAGTGCCGCGAGTTGTCTCATTCTTTTCATGTCATTTCTCTTGTGTTTGCGCAAAAACCAGCAGTTTTCAGCCACATTCTAGATGTTCGTTTACATTTTTGGAATACATTTACATTTTCAGGATTACGTAGTATACCAAATCGCGGGCAGAAGGTTACACACCCATTCCCCACTCCCCCCCCACCCATTCCCCACTCCCCATTCCCCATTCCCCCTCGACGGACTTGACGGACGGGGGGAAATAATGTATATTGTGCCAAATTCCCCACCCGTCGGGCGGATGGGGTGGCACACCACGACACGAAAGAGGAGAAAGACGATGGAACTCAAAGGATCCAAGACCGAAAAGAACTTGATGACGGCCTTCGCGGGTGAGTCGCAGGCGCGCAACAAATACGACTATTTCGCGTCCCGCGCCAAGAAGGACGGCTACGAGCAGATCGCCGCCATCTTCCAGGAGACGGCCTTGAACGAGAAGGAGCACGCGAAGATGTGGTTCAAGCTCTTCGCGGGCATCGGCTCGACGCCGGAGAACCTGCTCACCGCCGCCGCCGGCGAGCGCGAGGAGTGGACCGAGATGTATCGGAAGATGGCCGAGGAGGCGGACGCCGAGGGTTTCGCCGACATCGCGGAGAAGTTCCGCAAGGTCGCCGAGGTCGAGGCGCATCACGAGGCGCGCTACCGCAAGCTCGCGGAGAACATCGAGACGGGCGAGGTCTGGGTGCGCGTCGGCGCGAACAAGTGGCAGTGCCGCAACTGCGGCGCCATCGTCGAGAGTGCGCAAGCCCCCGAGAAATGCCCCGTCTGCGACCACCCGAAGGCCTATTTCCAGCTGGAGGCGGACAATTTCTAATTGAAGGAGGCAATCATGGAAGATCAAATCAAAGCGAAACTTGAGGAGTTGCGCGCGGGTCTGCAGGCCGACGGCGGCGACTTGGAACTTGTCGGCATCGAGGGGAAGGTCGTCCGCCTCAAGTTGGTCGGCCATTGCGGGACTTGCCCCTTCGCGATGATGACGCTCAAAGACGGCATCGAGACCGCCCTGCGGGAGATCGACCCCGAAATCACCGTCTCGCGGGTCGAGTGACCATGAAGACGGTCAACGTGAGCTTGGTGGGCGTCGGCGGCCAGGGCATCATCCTGACGGCCGACCTCCTCGCGAAGACGGCGGCTCTGTCGGGGCTTGACGTCAAGAAGTCCGAAATCCACGGTATGTCTCAGCGCGGCGGCTCGGTGACGAGTCAGGTGCGCTTCGGCTCGTCGGTCGCCTCGCCGATCATCCAAGAGGGCACCGCCGACATCCTCGTCTCCTTCGACCAGCTGGAGGCGTTGCGCCACGCGAGCATCCTCGCGCCGGACGGCCGCGCCCTCGTGAACGACGCGTTCCTCGTGCCGGTGACGGTTTCCTCCGGTCAGCAGCCGGCCGTCGAGGATCTGCGCGGCCAGGTGCAGGCCGCGTTCAGCCGGCTCGTCTTCGTGGACGCGATGCGTCTCGCGACCGAGGAGGTGGGGTCTGCCCGAACCATGAACATGGTGTTGGCGGGGGCCCTCTCCGTCCTCTGCCCGTTCGAGGAGGGCGTTTGGCTCAAGGCGATGGAATCGTTGCTCGCGGGGCCCAAGGCCAAGTTCATCGAACTCAACGAGCGGGCGTTCGCGGTCGGCCGCAAGGCGGTCGCCGCGTAAGCGGAGGAGGCGTTTTATGGCGATGTGGAACCGGGCGGCGGAGACGCTCTCCCGCGACGAATACGCGAAGATCCAGCTCGCGGGCGTCCAAAAGGCGCTCAAGCGCGTGTGGGGAAACGAGTTCTACCGCGCGCGCCTGCTTCGGGGCGGATGGACGAATCCGGAGGATCTGCGCTCGCTCGACGACATCCGCCACTTGCCCTTTTTCACCAAGGAGGACTTCCGCGAGGCGTATCCGCTCAAGATGGCCTGTGTGCCGCGCGGGGATCTGCGCGAGTTCCACATGTCGTCCGGCTCGACGGGAACGCCCGTCGTCATGGCCTACACGAAGAACGACCTGTTGCAGTGGGCCGAGTGCATGGCGCGGTGCTACGCGATGGCGGGGCTGGAGGCGGGCGACGCGCTGCAGATCATGCCGACGTTCGGGCTTTTCAACGGCGGCTTCGGCTGCTACCACGGGGCGCGCAAGGCCGACCTCTTCACCGTGCCCGCCTCGTCGGGCAACACCGAGCGGCAGTTGATGCTCTTGCGCGACTTCAAGGTCAAGGGCTTCGTCTCCGTCGTCTCCTACGTGCCGCGCCTCATCGAGAAACTCGACG
>CAVKTW010000109.1:0-5160 GCA_963659085.1 Candidatus Methanomethylophilaceae archaeon
GCTCTTACCAAGCGGCGAGATCTCAAGAGTCGCCGCGGTGCTTGAACTTGGCCCGCCCGCCTTTCGCCCGTCGTTCGCCCATGGCTAAAACCTGACACCTGAAACCGCCCATATGGTATAATACTTCCCTTATGGACAAGATCATCATCCTCGATTACGGTTCGCAGTATACCCAGCTCATCGCGCGGCGCATCCGCGAGCAACACGTCTACTCGGAGATCGTTCCGTTCGACATCACCGCCGAGCGTGTGCGCGCGCTGGCCCCCAAGGGCGTCATCCTCTCCGGCGGGCCCAACAGCGTTTTTGAGGAGGGTGCGCCCGGCATCGACGCGGCCATCTTCTCGCTCGGCATCCCCGTCCTCGGCGTCTGCTACGGCATGCAACTCATGAGCCACGCGCTCGGCGGTCAGGTCTGCCCCGGCGAAAGCCGCGAATACGGCAAGACCGAGATGTCCGTCCTCCCCGGCAACGAACTTTTCAAGGGCCTCCCCGACTCGTTCGTCGTTTGGATGAGCCACGGCGACCGCGTCGCGGCGATTCCGCCCGGCTTCCAGACGAGCGCGACATCGGCGAACTGCCCCTACGCCGCGATTCGCCACGGCGAGAAGAAACTCTTCGGCATCCAGTTCCACCCGGAGGTCGTCCACACCGAGCACGGCAACCAAATCCTCTCGAACTTCGTCTTCAACATCTGCGGGGCGAAAGCCGATTGGCAGCTGACGACGTGGATTGAGGACACGGTGGCGAAGCTGAAGGCCCAGGTCGGCGACGACGAGGTTGTCCTCGGCCTTTCCGGCGGCGTCGACTCGTCCGTCGCGGCCGTCCTCCTCCACCGGGCGATTGGCACGCGCCTCCACTGCATCTTCGTGGACAACGGACTCCTCCGCTACCGCGAGGCGGAGCAAGTCGAGGAGATGTTCCACGCGAAACTCGGCCTCGACCTCACCGTCGCCCGCGCCGCGCAGAAGTTCTACGACGCGCTCAAGGGCGTCGAGGATCCGGAGGCGAAGCGCAAGGCCATCGGCAAGACGTTCATCGACGTGTTCGCGGACGAGGCGCGTCGCTTCAAGCACTGCCGCTTCCTTGGGCAGGGGACGATCTATCCCGATGTCATCGAAAGTTCCCACGCCGTCAAGGGCCCGTCGCAGACGATCAAGAGCCACCACAACGTCGGCGGCCTCCCGCCCGACCTCACGTTCGAACTTTGCGAGCCGTTGCGCGATCTCTTCAAAGACGAGGTTCGCGCCGTCGGTCGCGTCCTCGGCATGGCGGACGAACTTCTTGACCGCCAGCCGTTCCCGGGGCCGGGACTTGGGGTGCGCATTCTCGGCGAGGTGACGGAGGAAAAGGTGAAACTCCTCCAGCAGGCCGATCTGCGCGTTCAGGAGGAGGTCAAGAAACTCCCCGACTACAAGTCGATTTGGCAGACGTTCGCCGTCCTGTTGCCCGTCAAGTCCGTCGGCGTGATGGGCGACCAGCGCACCTACGAATACACGTGCGCGATCCGCTCGGTCGATTCCATCGACGCGATGACGGCCGACTGGACGCGCCTGCCCTACGAGACGCTGGGCGTCATCTCGAACCGCATCATCAACGAGGTGCGCGGCATCAACCGCGTCGTCTACGACATCTCCTCGAAGCCGCCGGCGACGATTGAATGGGAATGAGGTTCTGGCTCCACACCTACGGTTGCCAGATGAACGTCCGCGACTCGGAGGCGGTCGAGGCGTTGATGCTCGCGGCCGGCCACGAGAAGGCGGACTCGGAGGACGCGGCGGAACTCGTCATCGTCAACAGTTGCACCGTCCGCCAGAAGGCCGAGGAGAAGGCCGTCGGCAAAGTCGGGAATTTGCTCGCGGCGGGCAAGGTCGTCGGGCTGATGGGTTGCGCGGTGAAGCGGATGGGAGAGGGCGTCTTCGAGCGGTTGCCGCAACTCCACTTCGCCGTCGGGCCGCGCCGCTTCGGGCTGATTCCGCATCTCGTCACGCGCGTTCTCGCGGGCGAGCGGCGCGTCTTGGAGACGGGCGACGACGAAGTGCCGCAGGGGCTTGCCGCGCATCCCGACACGGCGCGGGCGGGGACGAGCGGCGTGTTCCAAAGTTACGTCACCGTCCTTTTGGGGTGCGACAACCACTGCAGCTATTGCATCGTCCCCGACGTGCGGGGCCCCGAGTATTCCCGCCCCGCGAAAGAGGTTCTCGCGGAGATCCGCTGCCTCGCCGCGCGTGGCGTCAAGGAGGTCTGCCTCTTGGGTCAGAGCGTCCTGCGCTACGGCGTGCGGACGCCCGCGTGGGAGGCGGGCGAGGACAACCCCTTCGGGTATCAAGAACCGTTCCCGCGCCTGCTCGCCGCGATCAACGCGATTGACGGCATCGAGCGCATCCGCTTCACGTCCGCCCACCCCAAAGGCTGCACGCCGGAACTGCTCCGCGTCTACGAGACGTGCGAAAAGGTCTGCCGCCACATCCACTTGCCGGTGCAGTCGGGCTCGGATCGCATCTTGCGCGACATGGGCCGGCGTTACACGCGCGACGAGTATCTCGCGGCCGTCCGCTCGCTGCGCGCGCTCGATCCCGAATTCGCCGTCACGACGGACGTGATCGTCGGCTACCCCGGCGAAACGGCGGCGGACTTCGACGCGACGCGCGCGCTCATGGACGAGGCGGATTTCGACAACGCCTTCGTCTTCAAGTATTCGCCGCGCCCCGGCACGCGCAGCGCGGCGAAGACGGACGACGTGCCGCGTGACGAGAAGGAACGCCGCAACCACGTCCTTTTGGAGGATCAGGACGCGCGGGGCTTGCGCCGCAACCGCGCCCTCGTCGGCTCGGTGCGCGAGGTCTTGCTGGAGGGCGTCTCCAAGCGCAACGAGTCGCGTCTCGTCGGCCGCGACGCGGGCAACCGCCTCATCGTGTGGGATCGCCCCGCAGGCGACGCGCCGCCGCTCGGCTCGCGCGTCCGCGTCAAGATTCGCGAGGCGCACGCGCAAGTTCTTTTAGGAGAGACAACATGAAAACAGCCATTGTCGGCGCCGCCGGGCGCATGGGAAAGAAACTCGTCGAACTCGCCGCGCAACGCGGCCTGGAGGTCGTCGCCCAAGTCGATGTCCGCGAGGGCTATGCGCGGGACTGGGGCGCGGAGACGCAGGGCGTGATCGACTTCTCGTATCACGCGTGCGTGCCGTCGTTCGTCGCGAAGGCGGCGCGGGACGGGCTTCCCTACGTAATCGGCACGACGGGATTGACGGCGGACGAACAGGCGGTCGTCAACGAGGCCGCGACAAAAATCCCCGTCGTCCAGAGCGGCAACTACTCGCTCGGCGTCAACTTGCTCGCCGCGTTCGTGAAACGCGCGGCGGCGATTCTCGACGAGACCTACGACATCGAGATCACCGAGACGCACCACCGCCTCAAGAAGGACGCGCCGTCGGGGACGGCGCTTTTGTTGGCGCAGGCCGCCGCCGAGGCGCGAAAGGTCGACTTGAGCACGCACGCGCGTTTCGGACGCCAGGGCGAGGTGGGCGAGCGGCCGCGCGGCGAAATCGCCATCCACGCGCTGCGCGGCGGGTCGGTCGTCGGCGATCACACGGTGATGTTCTTGGGCGACTTGGAGCGCGTCGAGCTGACGCACAAGGCGCACGACCGCGCCGCGTTCGCCTTGGGGGCGCTCACGGCGTTGCGCTGGGCGGCGAAACAGAAGCCCGGCCTTTACACGATGCACGACGTCTTGGGGTTCAACTGAGATGAAAGTCCTCATCACCGGCGGCCAGGGGATGCTCGGCCGCACGCTGCGCCGTGAGGCGTTCGCGTCCGACGAGGTTGTCGTCGCCGATTTGCCCGACTGGGACATCACGAACGACGGCGACTTCCTTGAAAAGACGCTTGCCGTCAAGCCCGACCTGATCGTCCACTGCGCGGCGATGACGAAGGTCGACGACTGCGAGCAGAACCGCGAGGCGGCCTTCAAGGTCAACGAGGAGGGGACGCGGAACGTCGCGTTGGCCGCCAAGGCGGCGGGCGCGCGGCTCATCGCCCTCTCGACCGACTACGTGTTCTCCGGCGAGCCGCCGTCGACACCCTGGGCGTGGAGCGAGACGGACATCCCGCGCCCGCGCACGGTCTACGGCGCGTCGAAGTTCGCGGGCGAGCAGATGATCGAGATGATCCACCCCGACAACTCGGTCATTTTGCGCATCGCCTGGCTTTACGGCGCGGGCGGGCCCTCGTTCATCCACACGATGGCGCGGCTGGGGCTTCAGGCGGGCGAGCCGCTGCGCGTCGTCAACGACCAGGTTGGCAACCCGACGAGCGCGTCGACCGTCGCCGGCGTGATCCGCTTTTTGTTGACGCGCCCCGACGTGTCGGGCATCGTCCACGGCACGTGCGAGAACGCCTGCTCGTGGCACGACCTTGCGCGGGAGTTGTTCGCTGCTCTCCACCTCACGCGCGAGATTGTCCCGTGCTCGACGGCGGAGTTCCCGCGCCCCGCGCCGCGTCCGCACCACTCGGCGCTCAAGAAGACCGCCCTCAACTTGTTGGGGTATCGAACGCCCGACTGGAAGGTGGCTCTCCACGATTTTCTCGCGCGCACGCCGAATTTCCCGTTCGAGGCGTGAGGCGGACGACATGACAACGACAGATCAGGAGTGACGTATGGCAGGCGAATACCAGTTTTCCCTTCAGGATGTGACGAAGCAACAGGGGACGAAGACGATCCTCAAGGACGTCAACCTCTCGTTCTTCTACGGGGCGCACATCGGCGTCATCGGCGGCAACGGCGCGGGCAAGTCGTCGCTTTTGAAGATTCTCGCGGGGCTCGACAAGGATGTGATGGGCAAGGTCGAGGTCGCGAAGGGGACGAAGGTCGGCTACCTTCCGCAGGAGCCGGTGCTCGACGACGCGAAGACCGTTTTGGAGACGGTCATGGAGGGTGTCGCCGACGCGCAGGCGATGGTGACGCGCTACGAGGATCTCTGCTGCGAGCTCGACGACCCGAAGGCCGCCGCCGAGATGGAGCGGCTTCAGACGATTATCGACGCGAACGACTACTGGAACCTTGAGAACCTCGTCGAGCGGCGCATGGCCGACTTGTGCTGCCCGCCCGGTGAGAAGAAGGTCTCCGTCCTCTCCGGCGGCGAGCGTCGCCGGAGAGGACGGGGAC
>CAVKTW010000110.1:0-4265 GCA_963659085.1 Candidatus Methanomethylophilaceae archaeon
AGGAGATCGGCTTGGAGCATCCCGGTGCGCCGGGGACGACGGCCGCGCTCGCGCTCCTCAACGACCAGGTCAAGAAGGGCGGCGTGATGGCGAGCTCCTACGTCGGCGGCCTCTCGGGCGCGTTCATCCCCGTCTCGGAGGATCAGGGCATGATCGACGCCGTCGAGGCGGGGGCCTTGACCATCGAGAAACTGGAGGCGATGACGTGCGTCTGCTCGGTCGGCCTCGACATGATCGCCATCCCCGGCGACACGCCCGCGAGTTCCATCTCCGGCATCATCGCCGACGAGGCGGCCATCGGCATGGTCAACCAAAAGACGACGGCCGTGCGCGTCATTCCCGTCGCGGGCAAGAAGGTGGGCGACCGCGTCGAGTTCGGCGGCTTGCTCGGCTACGCGCCCGTCATGCGCGTCTCGCCGTTCTCGTGCGAACGCATGATCGCGCGGTCGGGGCGCATTCCGGCGCCCATCCACTCGTTTAAAAACTAACACAAGGGGGTCTGATGAAGAAATCGGTCGTTTCCGCCCTGGCCGCGCTCGCGTCGTTCGCGTCGTGGGCCGCGCCCGTCGATGTCGAATGGAAGGCGAGCGAGACGCTCCCGGCGAGTGTGGCGCGTCCCTTCGGCGGGTTTCTTCCGAACGGCGACTTCCTCGTCGCGGGCGGAAGCCAGTTCGTCGAGGGGAAGAAGGTTTGGACGAACGGCGTCTTCGTCCGCACGAAGGGCGTGTGGGAGTCGTGCGAGTCCCTCGCGTGGCCCTACGCCGCGAAGGGCGTCTCCGACGGCGTCTCCTGCGAAACGCCGCAGGGGCTTTTCTGCGCCGGTGGCACGGACGGAAAGGATGTTTTCAAGGCCGCCTTCCTCTTGACGGAGACGGGCGCGACGCCGCTTCCCGACGTGCCGGAGCCCGTGAGCCTCGGCGCGGCGGCGTGCGACGGCAAGGCCGTCTATGTCGTCGCCGCCGAGAACGTCTACCGCCTCTCCCTCGCCGACCCGACGCCCGTTTGGACGCTTGTCGCGAAACTGCCGACCGCGCCGCGCGAGCAGCACGTCGCCGCGTTCCGCACCGGCGACCAGAAGGAGCGGATGCTCGTCGTCTACGGCGGCTACGACAAGGCGACGAAAAAGCCGCTCTCCGACGGCTACGCCGTCCTCCTCGACCGCGCGCCGCTGTCCGACAATGTGAAACCGCTCGCGCCGTTGCCGGAGAAGGTGACGACGATTGGCGCGGCGTTCCTCCCCTCGGGCAACCAGCACGCGCTTCTCCTCGGCGGCTTCGGTTACGACGGCTGGATCGCCCGCGCGTGCGAGGGCTCGACCGAGACCGACCCCGTCCGCCTCGGCTGGCAGCGGAAGATTTGGGCGTATAACGCCGTGACGGACGCGTGGTTCGAGTTGGGGACAATCGCCGACGGCGACACGGCGCGGTGCGGCGCGGCGGCGGGGCTTAAGATCGGCAAGACGCCGGAGGACTACGAACTCATCGTGGCGGGCGGCGAGACCGCGCCCGCGACGCGCACGGCGGCCGTGACCGTCGGGAGCTTCCGCAAGGTCGCCAAGTTCGCGCCCTCGGCATGGATCGTGGTCGGGCTTTACGTCCTCGTCATGGCCGTCATGGCCGTCTACTTCATCCGCAAGAAGAAGGACGAGAACGACTACTTCCGGGGCGGCAACCGCATCCCGTGGTATGTGGCGGGGATGTCGATTTTCGCGACGATGCTCTCCTCGATCACCTTCATCGCCATCCCGACGCAGGCCTATCTCGCCGACTGGCGCTACTTCGTCATGGCGTTCTTCATCATCGGCATGGCGCCGGTCGCGATCTACTACTATCTGCCGTTCTTCTGCCGTCTCGGCATCACGAGCGCCTACGAGTATTTGGAGAAACGCTTCAACCTCGGCGTCCGCCTCTTCGGCTCGGCGGCCTTCGTCGTCTTCATGGTCTGCCGCGTCGCCGTCGTCACGCTCCTGCCGGCCATCGCGCTCAACGCCGTCACGGGCGTCTCCATCGACGCGTGCATCCTCCTCTGCGGCGTGCTGACGATGGTTTACTGCTCGCTCGGCGGCTTGGAGGCCGTCATTTGGTCTGACTTCGTGCAGGGCATCGTCCTCATGGGCGGCGCCATCGCGGTGCTCGTCATCCTCATCCTGAAGACGGGGCCCGACGGGGCGCATCTCTCGACGTTCTGGACTGTCGCCTCCTCGCAGGGCAAGACGACGATGTTCGACTTCCGCTTCCTCCTCTCGCAGCCCGTCTTTTGGGTTGTCGCCGTGCAGGGGCTCGTCTCGAACCTCTCCAGCTACACGTCCGACCAGTGCGTCATCCAACGCTACATCGCCACGCCCGACGAGAACGCCACGAAGCGCTCGCTCTGGTTCAACGGCGGCATGAGCGTCCTCGCGCAGATCGTCTTCTACTCGATCGGCACCGCGCTCTACACGCACTACCGCTCGCACCCGGAGATGATGGACGTGACGATGCCCAAGGCCGACTCGGTGCTGCCGCTCTTCATGGCGGTCGAGCTCTCGCCGTGGCTCGCGGGTCTCGTCATCGCGGCCGTCTTCGCCGCGACGATCTCGACCCTCTCGGCGAACCTCTCCTCGGCCTCGACGGCGGTCGTCACCGACTTCCTCAAACGCTTCAACCCGTCGATGTCGGGCCGCTCGCAAATCCGCGCCGGGCAGATCTGCACGTATGTCGTGGGCATCCTCGGCATCTTCGCCGCGCTCGCCCTCGCGCGCGTCGAGTCGTCCGCGCTCTTCGACAACTTCAACAAGTATATCGCCATGCTCACGGCGGGCTTGACGGGCCTCTTCTTCATGGGGATCTTCATGCCCCGCGTCAAGGGCATGGCGGCGATCCTCGGGCTTCTCGCGAACTATGTCGTCTGCTTCGGGTGCGACTTGATGGGCTGCGACGTCTTCGGGCTCAAGTTCCATCCGTTCCTCCTCGGCGGCTTCGGCCTCGTCGCGTGCGTCCTCGTCGCGTGGATCGCCTCGTTCGTCCTCAACGAGAAGGGGCGCGACCTCGCGGGTCTCACCTTGAAGACGCTGAAGAAGAAATGAGCCACACGCCGCTGCCCCTCAAATACCGGCCCATGACGTTCTCGGACGTCGTGGGGCAGGAGCACGTCGTGCGGACGCTCGTCCACGCGCTGGAGGCCGGGCGCATCGCGAACGCCTACCTCTTCATCGGGCCTCGCGGCATCGGCAAGACGACGCTCTCGCGCATCTTCGCGAAGGCGCTCAACTGCCTCGCGCCCCACGGCGTCGAGCCGTGCGGGGAGTGCCTCAACTGCCGCGAGATCGCCCAGGGCCGCTCGCTCGACGTCATCGAGCTCGACGCGGCCTCGCACAACGGCGTCGCCGACGTGAAGCCGCTCATCGAGTCGTCGGCCTTCAGCCCGACGGGGTCAAAGTTCAAGATCTACATCATCGACGAGTGCCACATGCTCTCGGCGGCGGCGTGGAACGCGCTCCTCAAGACGCTGGAGGAGCCGCCGCCCTTCGTCCGCTTCATCTTCGCGACGACGGAGGGCGACAAGGTTCTGCCCACGATCATCTCGCGTTGCCAACGCTTCGACTTGCGGCGCATCCAGACGCACGACATCGTCTCGCGCTTGAAGCACGTCTGCGCCCACGAGGGCATCGCGGCGCAGGAGGACGCGCTCCTCGCCATCGCGCGCGGCGCGGAGGGCGGGATGCGCGACGCGCTCTCGTCGCTCGACCAGCTCGTCTCGTTCAAGGGCAACGACGTCACCGAGGAGGACGCGCTCGGCGTGTTCGGCCTCGTGAGCCGCCGCGAACTGGAATCGCTCGCTCGCGCGATCCTCGTCGGCGACATCCCGGAGATCCTCCGCGCCTTGGAGGCGTTCGACTCGGCGGGCAAGAACATGCGGAGTCTCTCGCTTGAGTTGCTGACGCACTTCCGCAACCTCCTCGTCCTGCAGGCGCTGGGGCCCGACTCGCCCGCGCTCGCGGCGACGCCCGACCAGATCCGCGTCCTCGCGGAGCAGGCGAAGGGCATCGACCAACAGCGCGTCTTCAAGGTCTGCGACCAGATCGCGTCGATGGAGGAGAAACTGCGCCACGCCTTGAGCGTCCGCACGCTCATGGAAATGACGCTCATCAAAGCCTCGCACGCCGCGACGACGGCGACGCTCGACGAGTTGCTGAGGAAGGTGGCCGAACTGCGTCACCCCGCGCCACCTTCGCATTCCGCGCCAGCGTTGATGGCCGAACCGCGTCATCCCGCGCCACCCTCGCG
>CAVKTW010000111.1:0-4168 GCA_963659085.1 Candidatus Methanomethylophilaceae archaeon
GCGACAAGCAGGAGATCGTCCGTCGCTTTGACGCCCTCCCTGAGTTTCCCCGAAACTCGCCGACGGAGGACAAGGCCGCCATGCTTAATGCGGTCGCCGCCGCCGTTGGCGATATCCGGCCTGACATTGCGGAGAAGATCAGGTTGCGTCAAATCGGCACGTGGCGTTGAGAGAGTGGCAATGTGATTCAGTGCGCCATCCGCAACCCTACGGATAGGTCACGGAGGCCGAGTCGAGGCCGGGGATGGCGCCGGACTTCGTCACCGTCACGCGCAGCGCGCGCGCGCCCGCAGAGGCCGGGCACGCGGCCTCGCAGACGCCGTAGGCGACCCTTGCCGCATGCTCGATCATCTGGCATCTCGCCTCGACGAGCGCCGCACGGACGTTCTCCGCCAGCGCGGCGTAGTCGACCGTGTCCGCAAGCCGGTCGGTCTCGGACGCCGCGGGGGGTATTTCCAGCGCGACGTCGACGCGAAGCTTCTGCAGCCGATGCCGCTCGTCGGCGCGTTCGCCGATGACGCAGAGGACCTCGATGCCGTTCAGGTTCAGCGTCATGTCCGTTTCCCCGTCCGCGCCCGCGCCTACCGCCGCTTGGCGGGGATGGACTCGCGGTAGAGCTGGTAGGCCTGCGCGATCTTCGGCTTGCCCTGCTTGCGAAGGGCGCGGATGAGACCGTCGAGCGCGTCGAACGACGTCGGGCTCGCCGCGACGGCGCGCGAGTAGATCTCGGACGCGCGGGCGTGCTGCCCCAGCTTCGCGGCGAGAGCCCCCGCCGTCAGGAACGTCGAGACCCTGCTCGGCTGCAGGGCGCACGCGAGTTGGTAGAAGTCCAGGGCGCGGGACTGCGGATTCGCCTCGCCGCCCTTCTTCTTCGACGGGGACGTCTTCTGCCAGCATTCCGCCAGGCCGAGGGCCGCCGGCGCGGACAGCGGGTCGGCCTTCAGGGCCGCCGCGTATTCCTTCCGCGCCGTGTCGTTCTTGCCGGCCTTCTCCGCCGCCGCCGCGCGCGCGAGCGCGGCGGCCGCCGCCGCGCTGTCCCGCGACGCCGCGCCCGGACGTGCCGCCGCCTCGGCGGCGATCTTGGCCTGGAGCTCCGGAATGAACGAGCGTTGCACCTTCTGCACGCGCGGCGTCGCGTCCGACTCCAGCCGCACGAAGACCTGGAACTGCTCAAGCGCCGCCTCGCAGTAGCCGAAGGCGTCGCGGTAGAGGAGCCCGAGGTGATAGCGGGCCGCCGCGTCCTTGAAGTTCAGGCGCAGCGCGCGCAGGAAGGCGATTCGCGCGAGATGGCTGTTCTCTCGCGCCATCTCGACGACGCCCAGCCCCGACCACGCCTGCGCACGGACTTCGGGCGACAGCTTCGCGTCGTCCGCCAAGGCCTGAAAGCCCTGCGCCGCCTCGTCATAGTCCTTCGCGTGCCACGCGACCTGAGCGGCGAGCGTCTTCACGTCCGGGTCGTCCGAGAGCTCCGCCGCGCGCGCGACGAGTTTCCTCGCGGCCTCGAGCTCGCCGAGGTCAAGCCTCGTCCGGGCGAGGTAGAGAATCGCGTCCACGCGGTCCGGCGCGCGCTCGAGGCTCTTCTCGAAGAGCTTCGCCGCCTTATCGAGGTTGCGCACCTCATAGGCCTCGCGGCCTTCCGCGAGCTCCTTCAGGCCGTCCTTCGGGCCGCAGCCGGCGAGGGCCGCCGCGGCGAGCGCGGCGGCGAGCGCGGCCTTAGGCGCGGATGAGAGCGAGATACTCGTCACGCTTCGCCTCCATGATTTCGCGGGTCTTGCCCTCGAGGTTCAGCCGCACGAGCGGCTCCGTGTTCGACATCCGCACGTTCGCCCAGTAGCCCTCCGCCTCCCAGGCGTCGACGGACACGCCGTCGAGCTCGAAGACGCGCGCCTTCGCGGCATACGTCGCCTTGACCTTCGCGAGGACTTCCGCCGGCGGCGTGACGGTCTTCGTGTTGATCTCGCCGGACTGCGCGTACTTGCGGAGCGGCGCGACGAGCGCGGAGAGCGGCTTCTCGCTTGCCGAGACGATGTTCGCGAGCGCGAACGTCGCCATCGCGCTCGACTCGGCCGTCGAGTTCGCCTTGAAGTAGTAGTGGCCGGAGAGCTCGCCGGCGAAGATCGCGTCGTTCGCGCGCATCTGCTCCTTGATGAAGGAGTGGCCGACGCGCGACATCATCGGCTGGCCGCCGGCGGCGCGAATGACCTCCTCGCAGACCTTCGACGAGCGGAGGTCGTAGAAGCACGCCGCGCCGGGGTTCGACGCGAGCAAGTCCTGCGCGATGAGAGCCGTGATGAAGTCCATCGGGATGACCTCGCCTGTCTCGTCGAGGAAGCCGGCGCGGTCGGCGTCCCCGTCGTAGGCGACGCCGAAGGCGTATTTGCCGGGGTTGGCGCGGATGAGCGCCTGCAGGTCCTTCAGCGTCTCGACGTGCAGCGGGTTCGCGTCGTGGTTCGGGAAGTTCCCGTCGTAGTCGCCGTAGAGCGCGTCGTAGGTGAGATCCGAGCCCTTGAAGGCGCACGACTCCGCGATGCCCATGCCGTTCGCGAAATCGACGGCGACATGGAGCGGACGCTTGAGGTGCGCGAACGCGCGGACGTGCGCGGCATACGCCTCGCCCACGTCGACTTTCGTCAGCTCGCCCACGCCCGTCGGCGGCAGGTCGACCGTCAGCGTCTTGTAGATCCGCTCGATGTCCTGAATGCCCGTCGCCCCGGAGATCGGCACGGCGTTCGCCTTGCAGAGCTTGCACCCGTTCCACTCCTTCGTGTTGTGGGAGGCCGTGATCATCACCGAGCCGTCCGCGTGGAGGGAGGCGTTGGCGAAATAGCTCATGGGCGTCGAGGCGAGGCCGATGTCGACGACATCCACGCCCTCGTCGAGGAGACCCTTCGCGAACGCCTCAAAGAGGGCGGGGGACGACGTGCGGCAGTCGCGCGCGACGACGACCTTCGCGTTCTGGCCGGGGAAGCCGCAGAACCGCGCGTAGGCGCGGGCGATGCGGTAGAAATCGTCGGGCGTCACCTCGGTTCCGTAAAGGCCGCGAATGTCATAGGCTTTGAAAATGCTCATTTTCGTATCTCCTTAAAAAGATATATTTTACCATAATTTCTCCGCCTTGGGCGGAACGAGCGCACGGGGACGCGAGCGGGCGGGATCTCACTGGATCACGACGCACAAAGGCTTTTCCTTGCTCTCGACGGCAACCTTGAGGTCGCGGAAGCCCAAGGGCGGGTCTTTCTGATCCTTGAGCTTGCGGTTGAGGACGCGGACATCGATCCGTGCGGATGTCGGGACTTTCAAGGCCGCCTCCGCCGTCACGTCCGCCACCGTGGCGGCGAAATCGGGATTCGCGGAATCGGCGGAGATCGTCGTCTCGAACGAGCCAAAGTCCGTCCAGTCGCCGACCGTGCCATCAGCAGTCACGCACCGCCACTGGAAGAGCAAGGCTCGCGTGTCCTTGTTCTTCGCCCGCAACTGCGCGAACACGCCCGTCAGCCGAAGCCGCCGAGCCGTGAACGAACCCGTCTCAATGGAAACGCGCAACTCCGCCTCCTCGCAATCCGCCTTCGTGTCGGCGGCGGGCGGGATGAGGACGATCCAATCGCGGGAGAGGACATTCGTGCAGACGTAAACGCCGACTTGCATCACCTTGTCGATGTCCTTGTTGCCATTGAGCGTCGTCTGCTCCACCTCGTTGATCAGGAAGCGGAACGGCGAGTCCGACACATCGACCTTGGCGGCGGACGAGGCCGCGATCAAGTCCGCCAAGGGGAAGGACGCGTCGACGCGCCCCTTCTTGTCAAGCGTCAGAGTTCGCGCCGTCCATGTTTTAAGCGTCTCGACGGAAAGAGCGAGCGGGCTTGTCCAGTCGCTCGACCCCTCGGCGGATTCGGCGCACAAGTCGACGAGGACAGAAGCCCCTTCGTCAAGGGAAAGATCGCACACGGTCTTCTCCGCCATGTCAAGGCGCGTGACCTCGTTGGTGGCGAGGGCTTCCGGGGCGTAGATGCTGACGAGGGCGATCTCGTCAAGAATGACGCGCCCATCCTTTGGCGAGCCAAGTTCGGAGAAGAGGAGCAACGAATCGGTCGCGGCAAGAGGCGTGGCGAGAGGGAACGATTTTTCCGCGTAAGCGTTCTCCAGCGTGGTGCGGCCGAGGCTGTTCGTC
>CAVKTW010000112.1:0-3411 GCA_963659085.1 Candidatus Methanomethylophilaceae archaeon
GATGTAGGTGTCGGTCTGGGGGATGTAGGCTTCGGGCTGGTAGTAGTCGTAGTAGCTGATGAAGTAGGTGACGGCGTTGTTGGGGAAAAACTCCTTCAGCTCCGCGTAGAGCTGCGCGGCGAGCGTCTTGTTGTGGGAGAGAACGAGCGTCGGGCGGTTGGCGCGCGCGATCAGGTTGGCCATCGTGAACGTCTTGCCGGAACCCGTCACGCCTTGGAGAACCATCCGCCTCTCGCCACGGGCGAGGGCGTTGGCGAGCGCGTCGACCGCCTGCGGCTGGTCGCCCGTCAAGGCGAAGTCGGAGCGGAGGTCAAACATGGGGCCACGCCCGGAAACGCAGGCCGCCGTAGGGGCAGTTGCGCGAACGCGAGAGGAACGCATCCACGCGCACCTCGCGCGGCTCGTCTAAAAGGACGACCTCCGTTTCGCCGCGAATCTCGACATTGGCGGGCAGGATCTCGCGCGGCTTCTTCCACCACGCCTCGGCCCATTTGTCGACGGCCATCCCCTCCTCCTCGACCAAGGCGCGGTAGGTGACGGGGATCGCCGTCTCCAACCCGACGATGCCGTTGGCCGCCTTCGCGTAGCCGCAGTCCTTCGTCTCGGCGCGGTGGGGCGCGTGGTCGGTCGCGAACATGAGCGCACCGTCCTTGACGGCCTGCCGCACGGCGGCGCGATCCTCCTTCGTCGCCAAGGGCGGGGCCATCTTGAAGTTGCCGTCGTCGCCGCGCCGGTCGTCCGCGCACAGAAGCACGTGGTGCGGCGTCGCCTCCGCCGTCACGGGAAGCCCCTCCCGCTGCGCCGCGCGCACGAGGTCGACGCCCTCGGCCGTCGAGAGGTGCTGGACGTGGTAGCGGCAGCCCGTCACGCGGCAGATCGACAAATCGCGGCGGATGCAATCCGCCTCGGAAAGTCCCGGCGCGAGCGCGTGCTGCGAGACGACGAGCCCCAGCGCGGCGGCGCGGCGCATCGCCTCCTCCATCACGTCCGCGTCATCGACGAACGCGCCGTCGTCCGTGAAGAAGACGGCGCCGGCGGCCGCCAACGCCTCCAAGTCGGCGACCTCGCGTCCCGCGCGGCCGCGTGTGAGGCACGCCGAGGAGAATAAAAGTGGAAAAGTGGAAAAGTGGAAAAGTGGAAAAGTGGGAAAGTGCTCACGGGCCGCCTTCCACCTCTGCCGCTGATACTCAAGCACCGCCGGAGAGTCGCAGGCGGGCGTCGTGTTCGGCATCGTGACGACGGCGCGGAAGCCGCCGTGCGCCGCCGCCCGCAACCCCGACGCGACCGTCTCGGCGCGTTCGTCGCCGGGGTCGCGGAAGTGGACGTGGACATCCACGAACCCGGGGAACGTCCACTTGTTCTCAATGGCCGGCACGATCCGTTTCCTTCGTCGGGAACGCCACGGCGATGCCCTTCTCGTCAATCGCGTAGCGGATGTTCGACTGCGCGACCTTCATGGAGTCATACGACAGCGTCAGCGTCTTGCCCTCGGCATCCCAGCGATACGACGACGCGTCCACGCCGCGATACTTCGAGAGGGCCGCCTCGACGACCGCGCGATCCGCCGCCTTCAAGTCGGGCATGACGACCGTCATGGTGCGGATGTCCTCGCGGCGGCAACCGCCGGCGAGCGCGAGCAAAACGAGCAAAAAGATTTTTTCCATGTCGCCTCCGTGGTCAAACTTACCGATACGTCGTCACGCCCGCCTCCGGGCCGAAGGGCGAGAGGTCGCGCAACTCGTGGATGACGGGCGGCATCTTCTCCAGCACGTAGTCGATGTCCTCGGCCGTCGTGTAGCGCGAGAGCGAGAAGCGCACCGACCCGTGAAGCGCGATGAAGGGAACGCCCATCGCCCGGATGACGTGGCTGGGGTCGAGCGAGCCGGACGCGCACGCCGAGCCGGTGGAGACGCAAATGCCCAAGTCGGAGAGGCGGTAGGCGATGGCCTCGCCCTCGATGAACTCGAACGAGAGGTTGAGCGTGTTGGCGAGCCGGTGCGCCCGGTCGCCGTTGACGCGCACGTTGGGGCAACGCGCCAGAAGCCCCGCCTCCAAGCGGTCGCGCAACGCGGCGACGTCGGTCATCTCCCGGTCGAGGTTGAGCCGCGCGAGTTCGCAGGCTTTCGCGATCGCGACGATGGACGGCACGTTCTCCGTCCCCGCGCGGCGCGCGCGCTCCTGGTGGCCGCCGAGCATGAACGGCTTGAACTTCGCGCCCTTGCGGGCGAAGAGGACGCCGATCCCCTTGGGGGCGTGGAACTTGTGCCCGGAGAGCGAGAGGAAGTCGAAGGGGATGTCCTTGACGTCGAGCGGAACTTTGCCGGCCGCCTGCACGGCATCCGAGTGGAAGATCGCCCCGCGCGATTTCGCGAGGGCCGCGATCTCGCGGATGGGGAAGACGACGCCCGTCTCGTTGTTGGCGAACATCACCGACACGAGGACGGGGCGACCCTTCGCCTCGTCGATCTCGTCGGCGAGTTTCCCCAAGTCGATCTGACCCAAAGAGTCCACGCCGAGCTCGACCGTCTCGTAGCCCTCGGCCTTCAACCGGCGGACGGGCTGCAGAATCGCGGGATGCTCGACGGCCGTCGTGATGACCTTCAAGTCCTTGCCGTAGAACTCGGCCACGCCGCGCACGACCGTGTTGTCGGACTCCGTCGCGCACGAGGTGAAGATGATTTCCTCCGGGTCGGCGTTGAGGAACCGCGCCACCTCCTCGCGGGCGGCGGTGAGGTGGTGCGCGACGTCGCCGCCAAAGGCGTGCATGGAACTGGGGTTTCCGTAAAACTCCCCCAGGAACGGCAACATCGCCTCGCGCACCTCAGGGGCGACGCGCGTCGTCGCGTTGTTGTCGAGATAGACGATCTTCTTCATTTGCTCGAACTCCTCCGCGACGCCACCTTTTTCTGCGCATCGCCCAAGGCGCGGCAGACGGCGCGGGAGGTGATGGTCGCGGACGTGATCGCCTCGATGTCGCCGCCGTCCTTCGCGACGGCGAGCGACGAGCCGTCGCGCCCCGCGAACTGGCCGGAAAACTCCGGCGTGTTGAGCTTCATGCCAAGCCCCGGCGTCTCCGCCGCCGCGAGCGTCCTGTAGCAGACGAGCGTCTGGCCGTCGGCCTCGAAGCCCGCCATCAGGACGATCTCGCCGCCGTAGCCGCCGCCGTCCGCGCCCTTGGCCGCGAAGCCGACGACCGCGCCCACGGCGTTCGTCCCCGAAAAGACATCCGCGTCCACGGGGCGGACGCCGACGACGCCTGCGGGCATGACGGCCCGCACGGCCATCTCCTCGTTGCGCCGCGCCGTCTCGCGGATGGGCTCTTGCGTGACCTCGTTCACGAACGCGAGAACGCCCGCGCAGACGGCCGAAATGACCGTCAACGACGCGACAAGACCGAAGACTTTTTTCATA